>JAYYEE010000023.1:0-18885 GCA_036160175.1 Planctomycetota bacterium | reverse complement strand
GGTCGCCAACGACGCCTCGCGCATGTATGCCCGCAACGTGATCGCCTTCCTCGGCGAGTTCATCGACAAAGAAGGCACCATGACGTTCGACGTCGAGGGCGAGATCCTCGGCGCCGTGTCCATCGTTCACGACGGCGCCGTCCGCCACGAACCGACCGCCAAGGCCCTGGAGAGCTGATCGGAGATGGAACAGTACTTCACCATCATCTTCATCTTCGTCATCGCGGCCCTGCTGGGCTTCGAGCTGATCACTAAGGTGCCCCCGACGCTGCACACGCCGCTGATGAGCGGCTCTAACGCGATCTCTGGCATCACGATCGTCGGCGCCATCATCGCGTCGACGACGCCGGGCTTCTGGTCGCAGACGATCGCCTTCCTGGCGATCTCGCTCGCGATGATCAACGTGATCGGCGGCTACATGGTCACGGACCGCATGCTCGGCTCGTTCAAGAAGAAGGAGAAGAAGTAACCATGCTCTTCCTCTACCTCATCGCGACGCTCTTCTTCGTCTTTGGCGTCAAGCGCCTCACCAGCGTCAAGACATGCGCGGCCGGCAACCGGATGTCCGAGATCGGCATGGCCGTCGCGGTGATCGCGACGCTGATCATCTTCCGCGACTCGGTCAACTGGGTAACGCTCCTCGCGGGCGCCGTCATCGGCGGCGGCGTCGGATTGTTCCTGGCGAAGCGCACGCCGACGACCCAGATGCCAGAGCTCGTCGCGGCGCTCAACGGCTTCGGCGGGCTGTCCTCTGCGATGGTGGCGATGGCCAAGGTCATCAAGATCAGCGCCGCGCAGACTGAGATGGCAGAGCGCATGCCGATGATCGACGTCCCGACGATCTCGAACAGCCTCGTCGGCGCGATCGCGGTGGTCGCAGCGATCCTGATCGGCATGGTCACGCTGACCGGGAGCTTCGTCGCCTACGCCAAGCTCTCTGGCAAGCAGATCAACCACCCGCTCCAGGGCTCGTCGCGTCACGCGCTCCACCTGATCCTCGGCGTCGCGGCGATCGGCTTCGGCGCGTGGATGTGCTCCGCGACCGGCGCCTCGGTCGTCGTGGGCATGTTGATGCTGGCCATCGTCGCCGCGGTCCTCGGGGTGTTGTTGGTGATGCCGATCGGCGGCGCCGACATGCCCGTGGTCGTGTCCTTGCTTAACAGCTACTCCGGGATCGCCGCCGCATTCGCGGGCTTTGTGATCCACGCGGGCGGCCAACAAGGCGGCGGCTCCTTGCTGGTCGTCGTCGGCTCGCTCGTTGGCGCGTCTGGGTTGATCCTGACGCAGATCATGTGCAAGGCGATGAACCGGTCGCTCGGCAACGTGCTGCTCGGCGGCATGGGCGGCGAAGACGAGGTCGCTGAGGACGCGCGCGACTACAACAACATCAAGCAGGCAGGCCCCGAAGAGGTGGGCATGCTGCTCGACGGCGCGAGCTCCGTCATCGTCGTCCCGGGCTACGGCCTCGCGGTCGCGCAGGCGCAGCACGTGGTGCGGGAGCTTGGTGACCTGCTGATCGACCGCGGCGTCGAGGTGCGCTACGCGATCCACCCGGTCGCCGGCCGCATGCCCGGCCACATGAACGTGCTGCTCGCCGAGTCGGACGTTCCCTACGACCAGCTGTGGGAGATGGAGCGCATCAACGGCGACTTCAAGAACACCGACGTGGTGATCATCGTCGGCGCGAACGACGTGGTGAACCCGGCGGCGCGCGACGCGAGCGGCCCGATCTCGGGCATGCCGATCCTCGACGTCGACCACGCGCGGACCGTCGTGGTCATCAAGCGCTCCTTGAGCCCCGGCTACGCCGGCATCAAGAACCCGCTGTTCGAGCTCGACAACACGCTGATGGTCTTCGCCGACGCCAAGGAGGCGCTCGAAGGCATGGTCCGCGAGGTCAAAGACCTCTGACCTCGACGGCCCTTTTGATCATCCGAAACCCCTGCCAATCAAGGGTTTAAGGGTCTCGCCCCGCACTCGTGGGGCACGTTGAGGTCGCGTCTCTGCGGCGCGGACGCAACTTCGCGCCGGCCGCGATCTAGACGTCGACGGGGAGGCTGCGCCGGAGCACTCCTCGACCTTCATGGAACGAACGCCAGGCGCAGCCTCCTCGTTTCATGTGCGGGTCCGACCAGCGGGGCGTCGCGGCTCAGCCGTCGGTCGCTGGTTGCGCGGTGGCGGCCTCCGCCGGCAGGTCCTTGATAGCCCGCAGCGTCGCGTCGATGGCGCGCGGGGACACGTCCCCCACCAGCCAGCGCAGCGCTGGCGTGTTCAGGCTTTGGTCGAGGTCGGCGTCCTCAGCGTCCGGATACAGCACGGGCTCCTCCGGCACGTCGTAGGCGAGCGGCGGGAGGTCCGCGTCAGGCTCGGTTTGGTTGACCTTGGTCAACGTGTCGTGGAGGTCGACGCCGCGGAGCATCAACAGCTCCCAGGGCTTCTCGTCGAGCCGTCGCGCGAACAGCTCGTGCAGCGCGAGCACGTGCCGGCACGGCGACTCGGGTAGGTCACATGAGCACCCAAAGGTGACGCTGCGCGCGTCCGGGAACAGCGGCTCGCCGATGATGCGGGCGACCAAGCGGTCGAAGGACCGCGGGACGCGCGCCTGGCTGAGGGCCTCGATGATCGACTTGCTGCGTCGCAGCACACGGATCAGCGTCGGCCAGTCCTTCATCGGCAACGTGCGGATCTGCAGGCTGACCTCGTGGATCGAGCCCATCGCGCCCTCCATCTCGGCGTTGATGCCGCCCGCGCGGATCCGAACCATCGGTTTCCTGATGCTCGGCAGCGCCTCGAGGGCCGCGGCGAGGCGCTGGTCATCGATGTCGCGGGTCGCCTCGCGTCGCCACCGCTCACCGAGCGAGAGCGCCTTACGTTCGCTCGGGCCGGTCATGCGAGCGCCTCCTTGCGGTCGAGGGTGAGCAGACGCTTGAGGTCGTCGTTGCTGAGCTCTGTGATCCAGTTTTCGCCAGCGGCGAGCAAGCCGTCAGCGACCTCACGCTTGCGATCGAGCATCTGTTGGATGCGCTCCTCGAGCGTGCCGCTGCATACAAACTTGTGCACGAACACGTTTCGCTGCTGGCCGATGCGGAACGCGCGGTCTGTAGCTTGGTCTTCGACGGCGGGGTTCCACCAGCGGTCGAAGTGGAAGACGCGGTTCGCCGCGGTCAAGTTTAGGCCGGTGCCGCCCGCCTTGAGCGACAGCACGAACAGTTTGGGCCCGTCAGGCTTCGCCTCCTGGAACGTCGTCACCATCTTGTCGCGCTCCTTTTGCGGGATGCCGCCGTGCAGGAACAAGACCGCCTGGCCGTAGAGGTTCTCGAAATGGGTCTTGATGAGCGAACCCATCTCCTTGAACTGCGTAAAGATCAGCGAGCGGTCGCCCTCTTCGACCGCCTCCTCGATCATCTGCGTGAGGTAGTCGAGCTTGCCCGATCGGCTCGGCAACGAGCTGCCGTCCATGTGGTAGTGAGCCGGGTGGTTGCAGACCTGCTTGAGCCTGAGCAGCGTCGTGAGGATGGCGCCGCGACGCTGGATGCCCTCGCCGGCGACCTCGACCTCCTGGAGCCCCTTGCGGACCACAGACTCGTAGAGGATCGCCTGCTCGCGGCTGAGCGTCGCGGTGACGATCTGCTCGGTCTTCTCGGGCAGGTCCTGCACGATCTCGGGGTCGGTCTTGAGGCGGCGCAGCACGAACGGCCTGACCAGCCGCGCCAGCGCCGACATCGACCCTTGGCGGCGTTGCTTGACGATCGGGTGCTCGAGCGTCTGCGTGAACTGGGTCCGCGAGCCGAGCAGGCCTTCGTTGAGGAAGTCCATGATCGACCAGAGGTCGAGCGGGCGGTTCTCCAGCGGCGTGCCGGTCAGCGCGAGGCGGAAGTGGCCCTTGAGGGTGCGCGCCACCTTCGACTGTCTAGTCGTCGGGTTCTTGATGTTCTGGGCCTCGTCGAGGACGACGCCGTCGAACGTGACCTCTTGCATCAACTCTTCGTCGCGCTGCAGCAGGTTGTAGCTGGTGAGCACGATGTCGTGCTCGCTGACCGTCTGGATGAATGACTCAGGCGTGTTGGCGCGGCCCTTGCCGTGGTGCAGCGCCACACGCAGCGACGGCGAGAACTTGAGCAGCTCGCGCCGCCAGTTTCCGAGCACCGAGACCGGACACACGATCAAGATCGCGGTCTGGCTGTTGCGCTGCTTACGCCAGTCCAGCATGACCGTGATGGCTTGGATCGTCTTGCCGAGGCCCATGTCGTCTGCGAGGCACGCCCCGAAGCCTTGGTCGACCAAGAAGTGCATCCACGAGTGGCCGCGGCCCTGATACGGGCGCAGCTCGCCGTGGAACTCGTCGGGCACCACGCGGTCCTCGACCGCGCGCGCCTTCTCGAGGTTCTGTAGCAAGTGCTCCAGACGGGGCGTGCTCGCGATGGACTCCATCGCGAGGCCGTGGAGGTGCGACGCGCCGCCGAGGCGCAAGCGCAGGGCTTCGAAGAAGCTGATGCGTTCGCCGCCCTCAAGCATCCGCTTCTTGAAGTCCTTGAGCGCCTCGCGGTCCTTCGGCGAGAGCAGCACGGGGCGGCGGTCGATGAACACGAGCGGCGTCTTGGCGTCGACGAGCTGTTCGAACTGCGACTGGTCGAGCTCCTGGTCGCCCAGCGCGAGGCTCCACTTGAACTCGAACCACGGTCGCGGGTCGTTGTCCTGTCCCTTGCCCTCGACGATCGCGACGCGCGCGCTGAGCCGCTGCATCGACTCGACGCCGGGCAGCGTGATCTCGAAGCCCTCTGCTTCAAGCAGCGGGATGTGATCGAGGATTTGGTCGAGCTCTTGGCGCGTCAAGCTGGCCCGCCCGTCGCTCAGGTTGCGCGCGCGGCGCAGGGCCGGCAGCTTCTCGGCGACGCGGTCGAGGATGTCCTCGACGCGGTGCACGCTCTCGCCCGCGATCTCGTTGCGGAACGGCGACGCCTGCAGGCGCTGGTGCAGGCTCTCGATCGTCTCGGTGTAGGCGACGCCCGGGACCGGGCGGACCAGGATGGAGAGCCCCCACGGGACGCCCTCCTCGAGGGGTTGGTCTGGGACCAGGATCTCGAGCACCGGCGTCATCGGCGTCTGCCAGAACTCACGCGGGAGCCGCTCCGCAGCCTCGTGCGCTGGCGTCAGCCCCAGCTTGTGCACGTGGCGGTCGAGGGCGTGGCCGATGAAGCTGACCAGGAGGTTTCGCTGCGTGACGGCGTAGACCGGGTCGTCTGGCAGCGCGAACCGCGCGGTGCAGAGCGTGCCGGGAACGAGGTCCGCGAGCGCGGCGACGGCCCACTGGGTCTCCGTCGTCCAATAAGGGATCGCCTCTAGCACGCCCTCTGGCGCGCGGGCGAAGTCGCCGCGCTGCACGAGCTTATCGACCAAGATGCCGGCCGCAGCCAGCGCGCGCATCGCGGGGGGCAGCGTCGCTGGGTCCAGGCTCGCGAGCCACGGGACGGCGTCTTCGAGGGGGACGCCCAGCGCTGGGATCGTCCACAGCGACGGCGCGATGCGCGACTGGCTGCGCGTCTCCTCGTTCTCAGAGTCTGGGATCGCGGTCAGCGGCCGGAGCGACGACTCCTCGGTCGGCAGCAGCAGCTGCGCCTGGACCGCTGTTGCGTTGCTGCACACCTCGGGCGGGAGCGAAGACCGCAGGGCCTCGACGCCGTCGTCGGACCACAGCGCGATCCGCGCGTCAGCGGGCTGGCGAGAGTGCAGGTAGGCGGCGTGCAGCTTAGTGACCGCCTTCCAGCGTACTCGGGTGCTTCCACTGCTTGTCGACCGGCGACTTGGTGATGAACACCTCGCCGTCGAGGCGGCGCGTGAATAAGTCGGCGAGCGTGAAGATGAACAGCAGCGACAAGAACAGGAACGAGCTCAAGAACACGATCTTGTTGATCGCCGTGTCCCACTTCACGTGCATGAAGAAGGCGATCACGAGCGAGGCCTTGACCGCGGCGATGCCCATCGCGATCAACATGTTGGCGGAGCCGAAGTCGAACTGCGCGACCGCGACCGTGATGAAGGTCAAGAACAGCAGCGCCACGAGGACGCTGAGGAACATCGCCGAGCTCGAGACGTGGTGGTGACCCATGTCCAGCTCGCCGTGGGTGTCGTGTGCGTCGGACATCAGGGGACCAGGTAGAGCAGCGGGAAGAGGAAGATCCAGATCAGGTCGACGAGGTGCCAGTAGAGGCCGACCAGGTCGACGGGCATGTAGTAGCCAGCGTGGAAGCGGCCCTTCGCGTTGCCGACCATGATCCAGATGATCAGGCCAGCGCCGATGACGACGTGCAGGCCGTGGATGCCCGTCATCGTCAGGTAGATCGCGAAGAACATGTGCCCGTGGGGCACGCTCGCCATGACGCTGTCGTGGTCGGTGAACCAGGGCAGCTGCCCGGTCGCCGCGTTGTAGCCGTCGAAGAGGTGCGCGAACTCGATGAGGCCGTGCTCGTTCTTCGCGCTGTACTCGATGTACTTGATGCACATGAAGAGCACCGCGCCGAGCACCGTCAGGGCGAGGTAGATCTGCGTCTTCTTCTTCTGGCTGGTCTGCGCGGAGCGCACGCCCATCGCCATGGTCCACGAGCTCAACAGGAGCACGGACGTGTTCAGCGCGCCGAGCTTCCAGTCGAGCTGCTTGCCGCCGAGCACGAACGTCTCGGGGTACATCTCGTGGTAGTAGAAGTAGGCAGCGAACAGGCCGCCGAAGAGCAGGATTTCCGTGGCGAGGAACAGCCAGAAGCCGAGCTTGCCCGACTGGAACTCCTGCACGGGCGTGCTGAAGTGGTGCGCCACCTCGTGCGGGACGAACTCCGGCCCCGGGGCCGGGATCGTCACTGCGTGGTGATCATCGTGACTCATGAAAGATCCTGTAGCGGTGTGAGCGGTTGAGTGGCGGTCGCGCGGCGATCAGGTCGCGTCGCGCTGCATCGACTCGTAGTCGAGCGTTGAGTAGTCGTAGACCTCGTGCACAACCTTCGGTTCTTCATCGAAGTTGAGGTGCGGAGGCGGGGTCGGGCACTTCCAGTCGAGCGTGACGCCGCCCCACTGGTTCTCCTTGGCCTTCTTGCCCATGAAGAGGGACGCGATCAGGTAGACGACCATCAGCGCGACGCCAGAGCCGAGCACGACGGCGCCGATCGTCGACGCCTGGTGATAGGGCGCATACTCGGGCACGTAGGTCGCGTAGCGGCGCGGCATGCCGCGGCTGCCCATGATGAACTGCGGGAGGAAGGTCGCGTTGAAGCCGAGGAAGATCGTGACCGCCGCGATCTTCGCGAGGGTCTCGTTGTACATCCTGCCGAACATCTTCGGCCACCAGTGGTGCAGCCCGGCGAAGAACGCCAGCGCGATCGAGCCCATCATCACGTAGTGGAAGTGGGCCACGACGAAGTAGGTGTCGTGCAGGTGCAGGTCGACGTTGAGCGCGCCGAGGATGACGCCGGTCAGGCCGCCGATCGCGAAGATGATCAGGAAGGCCAGCGTGTAGAGCATCGGCGAGTTCAGCGCGACCGAGCCGCGCCAGACGGTCGCGACCCAGCTGAACTCCTTGATGGCCGTCGGGATGGCCACGAAGAAGGTCAGGAAGGAGAACGCGAACATCGCGTAGGTCGACTGACCCGACGTGAACATGTGGTGGCCCCAGACCAGGAAGCTGATGATCGCGATCGCCAGCGACGAGAACGCGATCAGCTTGTAGCCGAACAGCGGCTTGCGGCTGTGGACCGTGACCAGCTCGCTGATGATGCCGAAGGCCGGCAGCACCATGATGTAGACGGCCGGGTGCGAGTAGAACCAGAAGAAGTGCTCGAAGAGCACCGGGTCCCCGCCCAGGCGTGGGTCGAAGATCCCGATGTGGTAGAGCCGCTCGAAGGCGACCAGCAGCACCGTGATGCCGAGCACCGGCGTGGCCAGGACCTGCAGCAGCGCGGTCGCGTAGAGCGCCCACACGAACAGCGGCATGCGGAACCAGGTCATGCCCGGCGCGCGCAGCTTGTGCACGGTCACGATGAAGTTCAGGCCGGTGAAGATCGAGCTGAACCCAAGGACGAAGATCGCGAGACCGATGGTCACGACCGCCTTGTCCGTGTAGATCGAGTACGGCGCGTAGAAGGTCCACCCGGTGTCGAACCCGCCGAGGATGATCGCGAGCGCCGCGAGCACGGCGCCGAGCAGCCACAGGTAGAACGACAGCAGGTTCAGGCGCGGCAGCGCCACGTCCTTCGCGCCGACCATCAACGGCAGCACCATGTTCCCGAGCGAGCCAGGGATCGCTGGGATCACGAACAAGAACACCATGAAGGCGCCGTGCAGCGTGAAGATCTGGTTGTACTGCTGGTTGGTGAAGAGCAGGCCCTCTGGGTCCCAGAGGTGCAGGCGCACCAGCAGCGCGAACGCGCCGCCGGCGAGGAAGGCGAGCCCTACGCCGATCAGATACATGATCCCGATACGCTTGTGATCGAGCGTACCGAGCCAGGACATGATGCCCTTAGAGCAGTTGAGGTAGTCCTCGCGCGGCGCAGCCGGCGTGGCAACCTGAACGTCAACGGGAGGGGTGTTGGTCGTCATGGTTGATGGTCCTCTGAGTTAGTTGTCTGCGAGCGACTTCATGAAGTCGATCAGACAGCTCAGCTTGTCGTCGCTGAGGTTTGCTGCTGGCATGCCGCCGTTCTTGTAGCGGCCGCGCCAGACGATCTTCTTCGCGGGGTAGGCGATGGATTCTTTGATGTAGGCTTCGTCGACGGTGATCGTCTTCTCTTCGCCGTCTTCGAGGACGACGCGCTGCGTGCCGACGATCTCACCGGCCTCGTTCTTGGTGAAGAGGCCCATCTCGGACGAGCCCTCGGGCCCAGCCTTCCAGCTCGGGCCTGTGTTCTCGATGCCCTCGACGGAGTGGCAGGCGTAGCAGCCAGCGCCTTTCCAGAGCTGCTTGCCGTAGGCGACGCGGTCCTCGATCGGCGCGTCTGCCTCGGGGACGATGTTCCACGGCTGCTGCGCGAACGTCTCGCTGTCGACGACGTGCACCTTGGCATACATGCGCGAGTGGCTCTTGCCGCAGTACTCGGCGCAGAACAAGTGGAAGTCGCCGAGCTTGGTCGGCTTGAACCACACGGAACCGAAGCGGCCCGGCACGACGTCTCGCTTGACGCGCATCGACGGCAGGAAGAACGCGTGCAGCACGTCCTGCGACTCGATGTAGACCTGCACCGGCTTGTCGATCTCGAACCAGACCTCGCTGTAGCTCTGGGTGCCGTCGGGGTAGGTGAACGTCCACGCCCACTGCTTGGCAGACGCCTTGTAGGTGTTCTGCTTGGCCTCCTGGGGCACCGTCGTCATGTCGAGGGCGCCCTTGAAGCCCCACGCGAACATCACCATCACGATGATCAGCGGCACGATCGTCCAGATCACCTCGAGCGGGGTGTTGTGCGTGAAGTTCGAGATCGGCTTCTGGTCCCACGTCTTGCGACGGTGGGCGACGGCTGAGTAGAGCAAGACGCCCGTGATCAGCACGAAGAAGAAGATGCAGACCGCGTAGGTGAAGTAGAACAGGCCGTCGACGTGGTCGAAGTCGCTGGCCAGCACAGGCAGCTGGCCATACTCGTCGATTTCGGGGGCAGGCATGCCATCCCACGGGGCCGGCTCTTTCGTGGGGCCTTGCGGATCTTGGATCAGGTTGGTGATCACGGTTGCAGTTGGGTTCGGGCAGGCTCAGCCAGCATGGGAGGATGCTGCGTCAGCCGTGCCGGTTGGGAGGGGGTTAGAGGAGTCGGATCGCGCCTTCTGCCGCTCGCGGCGGAGCATGATCCAGATCATCGCGCCGAGCACGAGGACCGTGACAGCGCCGCCGACGCGCATCAGCGTCACAGCGGCGACCGAGTAAGTGTTGGTCCTGGGGTCGAACGTCAAGCAGTTGAGCTTGACCTGGTCCCAGAAGGTGCCGAGGGCGCCGTCGCTCGCCTCGACCAGCGCGAGGCGCATGTCCTCGGGCTCGAAGTAGGTGTTGACGATGACGCGGCTGACCTCGCCTTCCGGCGTCAGGAAGATCACCGACGGCGGGTGCGCGTATTGCTTGGTCGCCTCGGACCAGTAGTAGTTGAAGCCGACGCGCTCGGCGAGCGCGGCCGAGGCCTCCTCGGTGCCGGTCAGCACGCGCCACGCCTGGTCGCCGCCGGTCTTCAGCAGGCGCGGCAAGAACGCGGCCTTGCGCTGTTTGGCGATGCCGGCGTCCTCCTTCGGGTCGATCGAGACCGTCAGGATCTTGTAGTCGTCGTTGGGCTCGAGCTCGACCTGGCTCAACGACCAGAGCACCGCGTCGAGCACCTGCCCGCACATCGCTGGGCAGCTGTAGTAGCCGAGCATCAGCACGACCGGCTGCTCACCCGGGAACAGCTGGCGGAGCTTGAACGGGTAGCCGCGCTCGTCGACGAACTCGAGGTCGAGGTCGACCGAGCGGCCGATGCTGTCGAGCTGTTGCGCGCCCTCATCCGTGACCTCGAGGCTCCTCGACGGCGGCATACCCGCGCCTTGCGCCACGCCGAAGGGGGCGAGCAGCGCGGCGCTAAGCAGGATGTGCAGCGGGGACGACATGAGGGTCAATAGGACAGATCAGCGGCGAAGCGAGTCGACGACAGCGTCGATCTTCTTGTTGTTCGGGTTCTGGCCGTCGAGGAACGTCTGCTCCGTCTGGAGGATGCTGTTCAGCTCGGTGTTCTCCGCCTCGTTCACCTTGCGGCGGTGCTCGTAGTCCTGCACTTGGACGAAGATCGGCACCAAGACCCAGAGGGACAAGAACAGCACCACCGCGCCGCCGATGACCCAGCGGGTCGCCGACTTCGCGTCGATGTCGTTCTCTGGGTCGACGGGCTTCGCTTCGTGCGTGGTTCCGGGAGCGTGGTCCATGGCGCTAGATGTTGTGGAAGTTGAGGCCTTCGCTCAGGCGAGGGTCACGGAGCGGGACGAGGTTGGAGCGGCGCACGTTCACCAGCGTGAACCCGGCGATCAGGCAGAGCAGGCCGGCGAAGCAGCCGTAGTCCGCCCAGCTGATCGTGTGCAGGTATTCGCCGAACTGCGCGCCGAAGCCGTGGGCGTGCTCACCGGTCGCGTCGATCGCGGCTGCGCCGCCGTCGCCGCCGTGGTCTCCGCCGTGGCCGCCGAGGCCGGACGGCAGGATCAAGTACTGCATGTCGATGCAGTGGATGACGAGCAGGAAGACGGCGCCGGCGGGCAGCGCCACCGAGTGCCGCTTCATGTTGCGCGACATCAGGAAGACGAACGGGAACAAGAAGTGACCGACGATCAGGATCGGCCCGATCGCGCCCCACCCGTGCTCCGTGCGGTGCGCGTACCAGACCGTCTCTTCGGGGAGGTTCGCGTACCAGATCAGCATGTATTGGCTGAAGTTGGTGTAGGTCCAGAAGAGCATGAACGCCCACATCAGCTTGCCGATGTCGTGGTAGTGCTCCTTGGTGATGGCGCCCTGGTAGTAGCCCTTCTTGGTGAGCCACATGCAGAGCAGGACCACGACCGCGAGCGACGCCATCACGGCGCCCGCGAAGAACGCGACCCCGAAGATCGTCGAGAACCAGTGCGGGTCGATCGACATGATCAAGTCGAACGACGCGAAGGTCAGCGTCAGCGCGAACAGCAGCAGGCCAGGCGCTGCGACCTTCGACATGCGCAGGCTCAGCGCCGGGTCGCCGGTCTCGTCTTGCTTGACGGACTGGCCGCGGAAGTAGAGGGCGAGGCCGATCCAAACGGCGAAGTAGATCGCGACGCGGACGAAGAAGAACGTCGTGTTCAGGAAGCCCGACTTGCCCGCGACGATCGAGTCATAGCCGGGTTGGCCTTCCTCGATGACGGCGTGCGTCCAGTGGTGGTAGATGTCGTCGAAGCCGATCACGATCGGCAAGAACAACAGCAGCATGAACGGCAGCGTGCCGGCCATGTTCTCGGTGACGCGGCGGACCGGCACGCTCCACCCGGCGCGGGTGATGTGCTGGATCATCGTAAAGAACAGCGCGCCGAGGCAGACGCCGAGCACGCCCATGTACCCGACGAGGTACGAGAGCGCGCCGTGGTCGCTGAGGTAATAGCCGAGGCCCGCCAACAGCGCGCCGACGGCGATCAGCCCGTTCTGGGCTGTCGTGAGGTCGCCGTCCTTGACCTTGGGCGTGATGTTGGGCGCGAGCTCTTGCAGGCTCTTGGCCGTCTCTGGAGTGGCAGTGGCGGTCATTAGTTGCTCAGGGACTGGAGGGCGCGGACGTAGTGGATGATCGCCCAGCGATCTTCGACGCTGATGCGGGCGCCGTAGCCGGGCATCGTGGTGCCCTTGCCGGTGGTGATGGTCTCGAAGATGTCGCCGACCGGGAGGTTGGCGACGCGGTTGTCGGCGCCGTCCACCTTGTTGACGTGGAAGTTCGGGACGGCGACGGGCCAGCGTCGGCCGACGGCGCCGTGGCCGCCTGGGCCGTTGCCGCCGAGGCCGGAGTGGCCGTGGCAGACCGAGCAGTAGATCTCGAACTGCTCCTTCCCGCGGTCGATGGCCGACATGGCCTTGCCGCGCACCATGAACTTGTGGTCGAGCGACAGCGGGTTGTCGGTCACGTACTGGCCGTTGGCGTCCTTGTGGGCCAAGGACGCGTCGGGCAGGCTGCCCTTGGCGACGACCAGCGTGTTGCCGAACGCGTCCGCGACCGGGCGCCGCGCGCCGCGGCCGTCCTCCCAACCCTCGAACTCGTGCTCCGACTGAGCGCGAACCTTCGGCTGGAAGTCCATGTCGAGCACGGGGTGGATTGGCGGCTTCTCTGACGGGAAGCCACGGAAGTCTTCGCAGCCGGCGAGCGCGAACGTCGCGGCCAGCAGCGGGAGCAGGGTCACAGTCTTCTTGGAGAACATGGCTGTATCAGTCCTCGATGATCTCGACGTTGGCGCCACCGATGCTCTGCAGGAACTGCAGGGTCTTCTCGCTGTCGAACTTCGGGTCGGTCGCCTCGACCGACAGGAAGAAGCGGTCGTCGGTGACGCGGTGCAGGGTGCTGTGCTTGAAGATCGGGTGGTTCAGGCGCGGCAGCTTGTTGAGCCCGAACATGCCGAACACGGCGGTCAGGCCCGAGAGCAGGACCATCAGCTCGAACGTGATCGGGATGGTGGCTTGCCACGCGTAGGGGTCCTTGCCCGACACCCAGAACGGGTAATCGACGGCGTTCATCCACCACATCATCAGCTGCGCGACGACGATGCCGGTGAACCCGCCGCACACGACGAACCAGCCGAGGTGGCTCTCGCGGTGGTTGAGCACCTTGTCGATGCCGTGCACCGGGAAGGGCGTGTGCGCGTCCGTGCGCGTGTAACCCTCCGCAGTCAGCTTCTCCGCTGCGTGGTAGATCGACTGGGCCGAGTCGAACTCGGCGACCGCGCCCCACTTGTTGTTAGCTGTCATCAGTAGGCTCCGATCAGTGCTTCGCGTCGTGGCCGTGGTGAGGGTCCGCTTCGGGCATGACGCCCTTGACCTCGCTCATCGCGATGATCGGGAGGAAGCGGGCGAACAAGAGGAACATCGTGAAGAAGAGGCCGAACGAGCCGACGTAGGTCAGGATGTCGATGAGGGTCGGGCTGAAGTAAGCCCAGCTGGACGGCAGGAAGTCGCGGTGCAGCGACGTGACCGTGATCACGAACCGCTCGAACCACATGCCGATGTTCACGAAGATCGAGATCACGAACAGCATCGTCGGGTTGCGGCGCAGCTGCCGGAACCAGAAGAACTGCGGGCTGATCACGTTGCACGAGACCATGATCCAGTAGGCCCAGGCGTAGGGGCCGAACGCGCGGTTAATGAACGCGAACTGCTCGTATTGCACGCCGGAGTACCACGCGATGAAGAACTCCATCGCGTAGGCGTAGCCGACCATCGTGCCCGTCAGCAGCAACACCTTGGCGATGCTGTCGAGGTGGTTGAGCGTGATCAGGTCGTGGAGACCGAGCCACTTGCGCGCCGGGATCATCAGCGTCAGCACCATGCCGAAGCCTGAGAAGATGGCGCCCGCGACGAAGTACGGCGGGAAGATCGTTGTGTGCCAACCGGGCAGCAGGGACACCGCGAAGTCGAAGGAGACGATCGAGTGCACCGAGAACACCAGCGGCGCGCTGAGGCCGGCCAGGATCAGGTAGGCCTTCTCGTAGTGCATCCAGTGGCGGTTGCTGCCGTGCCAGCCGAAGCTGAAGATGCCGTAGGCCTTAGCCGCGACCGTGCGGCCCGCCTTCATGGCGCGGTCGCGGAAGGTCGCCAGGTCAGGGATCAGCCCGACGAACCAGAACAGCAGCGAGATGGTGAAGTAGGTCGAGACCGCGAAGACGTCCCAGAGCAGGGGCGACTTGAAGTTCGGCCACATCGCCATCTGGTTCGGCAACGGGAAGACCCAGTAGATCACCCAGATGCGGCCGACGTGGATGGCGGGGAAGATGCCGGCCGCCATCACGGCGAAGATCGTCATCGCCTCTGACGCGCGGTTGATCGACGTGCGCCACTTCTGCCGGAACAAGAAGAGCACCGCCGAGATCAGCGTCCCGGCGTGGCCGATGCCGATCCAGAAGACGAAGTTGACGATCGGCCAGCCCCAGCCGACCGGGACGTTGTTACCCCAGACGCCGACGCCGGTGAAGATGAGGTAGCCGATCATCGCGCCGAGGTTGGCGAGCAGCGCGATGGCGACGCCGAACATCAAGTACCAGCCGCGGGGCGTAGCGCCCTCGGCTGGCGCCGCGACCATGTTGGTCACGTCCGCGAAGTCGCGGCCGCCCTCGACGAGCGGGGCGCGGACGAGCGGGTTCTCCGGCTCGTCGACGATCTGGGGTTCTGCAGGGATGGCAGTCATCGTGAGTGGCCCGTTAGGAGAGAGCGGGGTTCGGGTTGCGGACGCGGCCCAGGTAGGTGGTTCTTGGCTTGGTGTTGAGCTCGGACAACAGGCCGTAGTTCAGGTCGTTGCTGCGGAGCTCGGCGACCTTGCTGGTCGTCTCGATGATGTTGCCGAAGGTGATGGCCTGGGTCGGGCAAGCCTGCGCGCACGCCGTGGTGACGTGGACGTCGCCCTCGGCGTCGCCGATCTTCTTGCCGCCGAGCTTGGCTTCGATGCGGCCGCCGTTGATGCGTTGCACGCAGTAGGTGCACTTCTCCATCACGCCGCGGCTCCGCACGGTGACGTCCGGGTTGAACGCCATCTGCTTGGTGTCCGGCACCTGACCGATGTAGTCGAGGTAGTTGTAGCGGCGCACCTTGTAGGGGCAGTTGTTGCTGCAGTAGCGCGTGCCGATGCAGCGGTTGTAGACCATGTCGTTGAGGCCTTCAGGGTTGTGCATCGTCGCCGCCACGGGGCAGACCGACTCGCACGGCGCGTTCTCGCACTGCATGCACGGGACCGGCATGCTCGCGACCTGCGGGTCCTCGGCCATCTCTAGCTCGTCGCCGCCGGTCGAGCTGAAGTAGCGGTCGCAGCGGATCCAGAACATCTCGCGGTTCCGCGCGACCTGGATCTTGCCGACCATCGGGATGTTGTTCTCGGCGACGCACGCCGTCATGCAGGCGCTGCAGCCAGTGCACGCGTTGAGGTCAAAGACCATGCCCCACTGGTAGGGGGACTTGCGGACGGCGTCGTCCTTCGCCCCCAGGCCCTGGTCGTAGCCGCGCTCTTCCCAGAGGGACTTGTTGACGTCCTTCTCGGTCTTGCCCTTGAGGCGCGCGGCCTGGTCGAGCGGCGACATCTTGGGGGCCCACTTCGGGTCCGCCTCGTTGCCGGCCTTGGTGTTCTCGCGGACCAGCGCGCGGCCGGCCATGGTGCCGTGCTCTTGCGTGCAGACCAGCGAGTAGGTGCCGCTGCTGCGCGCGACGGTGGCGCCGCTCAACACGGCGGGCTGCGCCGTCGTGCGGAGCGGGTAGGCGTCGAAGCCGGCGCCGTCGCCGACCTTCATGTGCCCGAGCTTGCGGCCCCACCCTAAGAAGATGGACACGCTGTCGTCGGCGAGGCCCGGCAGGATCCACGCGGGGATCTCGAGCGTCGCGTCGTTCGCGGAGACCTTGAGCATGTCCCCGTTCTGCACGCCGAGCTTGCGGGCGGTCGCCATGCTCACCATGGCGGCGTTGTCCCAGCTCAGCTTGGTCATCGGGTCCGGGATCTCGGCCATCCAGGAGTTGTTGGCGTAGCGACCGTCCCCCATCTTGGGGCAGCCACGCAGCACGACCTCCGTCCCGGTCGGCTTCGACCACGACTTGACGGCCGCGGCGATCGCGCCGCCGCTCAGCGCCGCGGTCTCTGCCGCGAAGCCGGTGCCAGCGACGAAGCCTTCGTGCAGGGCCTTGGGCCACCAGTTGGTTTCGAAGTCGGGCGCGCCGAGCTTCTCCTGCCAGTGCTGCTTAACCAGCGCGAACCCGAACGTGGTGTCGCGGCTGATCGGGAGGTCTTCCCAGCTAGCGTCGCCAGCGTTGTCCTGGTTGAAGAACGCGAGGAACTCGAGCGCGGAGACGCCGCCGAACAGCGGCGCCACCAGCGGCTGCTGCATCGAGTAGGTGCCGTCCATGGCGCGCGCGTCGCCCCACGACTCGAGGTCGTGTGACATCGGGAAGTGCCAGTCGCACAGCTGCGCCGTCTCGTCTTCGTAGAGGCCGACGTGGATCGTGGTCTTGGGCTTCTTCTCCTCGAGCAGCTTCTTAAGCTTGAGGTCCGCGGGGCCGTCGTGCACCGGGTTGCAGCCGAGGAAGACCAGCGCCTCGCAGGTGCCAGCCTCCAACGCCGCGGCGAGCGCGCGGAGCTCCGCGGTGGAGTCGCTCGGGATGCCGTCGGCTGGCTGCGTCATGACGACGGTCTTGCCGACGTTGCCGAGCTTCTGGTTGATCGCGTGCGCGATCGCGTGCACGACCGGCGGCTGCGTCGCGCCGGCGACGACGACGCTCTTGCCGGCGGCCGACTGCAGGTCCTTCGCGATCTCCTCGACCCACTTCTTGCCGTTCTTCTCGAACGCGCCGGCTGAATGCGTGCTCAGCGCGGCCGCTAGGTCGCTGCCGGCGCCGGCGCCGAGCTGGTTGGCGAGCGCGAAGGCGACGCCCGCGATCTCGCCGCTCTTCGTGCGGAACCTGTGGTCGGCGGCCGCGCCAGTCGACGAGTAGATCGACTCGATCGCGTAGAGTCGGTTCAGGTTCACCGCGCCCGCGCGCCGCTTGCCCCACTGGCTCGCGCTCTTGACGCTGTCGCCCTCGGTGCCGAGGAAGTCGCAGTCGAGCGACACGACGACGTCGGCCTTGCCGTAGTCGTAATGTGCGACCATCGGCTTGCCGTAGGCGAGCTGCGCGCCTTGCAGCGCGTGGTCTTGGTTGAGGGCGCTCCACCTGTGGAAATTGGCCTTCGGGAAGCTGCCGGACTTCATCCGGTTGACGGCGGCCAGCAGCGTCGGGGACGTGCTCGGCGGCATCACGACGTGCAGGCCCTGCCCCTGCTTGGTCAGCAGGTCGCCCTCGTCGCCGTCCAGCCAGTCGAACATATCCTCCCAGACGTTGACCTCGTCGTCCGCGTGCGCGCTGTGGCCGTGGCCGTGGCCGTCGTCCGCGTGCGCGTGCTGCGCAGAGCGGGGGTTCCGCGCCTGGCGGCTGCGGTTGGGATCGTAGAGCTGCAGGAGCTCTGCCTGCAGCTGCATGTCGGAGCCGCCGCCGGGGCAGCTCGGGTGGTCTGGGTTGCCGTCGAGCTTGGTCGGGCGCCCGTCGTTGCTCTTCGCGAGCACGCCGATGCCGTAGCCGTTGCGCGTCAGCGTCGTCGCGTAGTGCTGCGCGATGCCGGGCTTGTAGCCCTCAGGGCGCTTGGTGAACGGCAGGATCTTGGTGACCGGCTTGCGGCAGCTGGTCATGCCGGCGAGCGCGACCGACGCGGCGACCGCGCCCAGGAAGCCGCGGCGCGAGACCGGGTCAGGGGCGTCCGTGATGCCTTCCGGGAACTCGCGCGCGAGGACCTGCTGGAACTCCTCAGAGTTCTCCAGCTGGCCGAGGCTGCGCCAGTAGGTAGGGGTCTGGTTCATCTCAGTGTGGCTCATCGGTGGCACGCAGAGCAGTGGGTCGGCGGGTTGAGGCTCGGCGCGGAGTCGCCGTCCCAGGAGAGCAGCTTCTGCGCCGCCGCGATCGACTCGCCGGTCGGCTCCCACTCCATGTCGGTGACCTTGACGTCTGCCGGGCGGAGGTGGGGCGCCGCGTCGCGGTGGCACTCCAAGCACCAGCCCATGCTCAGCGGCTCGGCCTGGCGGACGATCTCCATCTGGTCGACGCGGCCGTGGCAGCTCTTGCAGCCGACGTTCGCGCGCATGTGCACAGCGTGGTTGAAGTAGGCGAACTCAGGCAGCATGTGCACCTTCACCCACTCGATCGGCGTGTTGTGACCCTCGTCGCTGAACGCGTCACGCAGCGGCTGCAGCGCGAGGCTGTCGGCCTTGACGTGCTTGTGGCAGCCGTAGCAAGTGTCCGCGTCCGGGACCGACGCCGAGTAGCTCTCCTCCACCGTGCGGTGGCAGTAGCGACAGTCCATACCCAGCGTGCCCGCGTGCAGCTTGTGGCTGTAGGGAATGGGTTGGTAAGGCTGGTAGCCGACGTCGGTGTGCTTCGGGGAGAACCAGAAGTAGATGACGAAGACCACAAACAGGCCTGCGCCGCCGGCGCCGAGCGCCAGGAACGCAGGGACCCTGTTGGTCCACTTTGGGAACAATTCGGTCACGTTGAATCCCCTCCGCGGTGGGGACGAAGTGAAGTACAGTCGTGTGTAATCAAGGCGCGTGCGCCCCCAGGTGGGGAGCCACCGGGGGCCACCCGGTGCTTCTCCACAACCCCGCCCACTAACGGGAAGCGAC
>JAYYEE010000022.1:0-2645 GCA_036160175.1 Planctomycetota bacterium | reverse complement strand
CCCGGCGTCGCCCGGCGAGGTCGAAGAGAGCCCGACCGCCAGCGTGGCTGCCGGTGAACCCGACCGCCTTGACCGCGTCGTGCTGCACGAGCGCCGCGCCCACCTCATGGCCGCGCCCGTGCAACAGCGAGAACGTGCCCGCGGGGACCCCTTGCCGCCGGACCGCTTCGTGCACGACCCGACCCACCAGCTCGCTGGTCCCCGGGTGCGCCGGGTGCCCCTTGACGATCACTGGGCACCCCGCCGCCAGCGCAGGCGCGGTGTCACCGCCTGCGACCGAATACGCCAGCGGGAAGTTGCTCGCGCCGAAAACCGCCACGGGCCCCAACGGGACGTACATGCGGCGGAGGTCCGGCTTCGGCAGCGGCTCGCGGTCGGGGACCGCGTGGTCGATGTGCGCGTCGACCCACGAGCCGTCCTCGACGAGGTCCGCGAACTGATTTAGCTGCATGACGGTCCGCGCCCGCTCGCCTTGAACGCGCGCCGCTGGCAGCGCGGTCTCTGCCTGCACCCTCTCGACGAGCTCGTCCCCTAGCGCGACCAACCCATCACCGATGTCACGTAACAGGGCCGCCCGGACGCTCGGCGCGGTCGCCGCGAACCCCGCCGCCGCTGCTGCGGCGGCGCGGCAAGCGCGCTCGACCTGCTCCGCCGACGCCTCGGCGTAGCCGGGCGCGAGGTCGTCCCCGGTCGCGGGATCCAAGCCGGCGAAGGCCGCCCCGCCGCCGAGCTCGGAGGCGCCAGCGATGAAGTGATGACCGTGGAGCGCAGCCATCAGCGCCTCCTCCGGCCGATCACGCCGCCTGGTTGCTGAGGACTGGAGACAAACAGAGTCGGGAGCGGAAGCATGCGACAACACAAGAGGGCGACCAGCCGCTCTGCGCAAGCCCGACCACCGCATTGCATCGAGCAACACGCGCGGCGTTTGCGGCCTTGGCCCGCCGGGACGGGCGCGGCATCCTGTTCCCATGGACCTACTTGTGGACGAGCCCGCAGATGCGTTCGCCACGATGCTGCTGGCGCACGGCGCCGGGGCCGGGATGGAGCACCCGTGGATGGCGTCTATGACCGCCGCACTCGCGGCCCGCGGGCTCCGCGTGGTGCGCTTTGAGTTCGCGTATATGCACGCGCGGCGCGAAGGTCGACGGCCGGGCCCAGACCGGATGCCCAAGCTGTTGGAGCGCTACCGCGAGGTCCTGGAGGCGCAGTCGGCGCCGATCTTCCTCGGCGGCAAGTCCATGGGCGGCCGCGTCGCGACGATGCTCGCCGACGACGCCCAGTGCGCTGGCGTCGTCGCCTTCGGGTACCCCTTCCACCCGCCTGGGAAGCCCGAGAAGCTCCGGACTGAGCACTTACGCGACCTGCAGACCCCGCTCTTGATCGTACAGGGCGAGCGTGACACGTTCGGCACCCGCGAGGAGGTCGAGCAATACCAGCTGGCGGACACGGTGGAACTGCGCTGGCTCGCCGACGGCGACCACTCCCTGAAGCCGCGCAAGAAGAGCGGCCTGACCCAAGACGAGCACATCGGAGCTGCTGCAGCCCACGCGGCGGCGTTCTGTCGCAGCCACGCGCGCTGAGCGCCGCGCCGCGGTCAGGGACACCCGGCGCGCTCGGCGCGCTCCCACGACGCGCGGTTGGCGGCCGCGCTCCGATCCAGGTCGACCATCGGTCGCGGGTAAGACCGCCCGAGCGTCACTCCTGCATCCTCCAAGACAGCCCGCGGCGCGCGCCACGGCGCGTGCGTGTACTCGGGTGGGAGCAGGCGGAGCTCTGAGAGCCAACGGCGCGCGTGCGCGCCATCCGGATCGTACTTCTGGGCCTGCGTTGCGAGGTTGAAGTAGCGGAAGCCACGGCTGTCGTTCCCGACGCCTGCGCCGTAGTTCCAATTGCCATAGTTCGAGCCCACGTCGTAGTCGATCAACTGCGACTCGAACCACTCGGCCCCCCAGCGCCAGTCGACGCCGAGGTTCTTGGTCAGGAAGCTCGTCACGATCTGCCGTCCTCGATTGCTCATGAAGCCGCTCGCGCGCAGCTCACGCATGCACGCGTCGACGATGGGGAACCCCGTCTGGCCGTCACGCCACCGCCCGAACGCCGCCTCGTCACGCTGCCACGGGACTGGACACCCGCGCAGCCCCGACGCTCGGAACATCGCTGCGCCGTGCTTGACGGTCATCCACTGGAAGTAATCCCGCCACAACAGCTCAAAGGTCATCCAATACGTGGACTCGTTCTGCACGCGCTCAGCCTCATACCGCGCCACCTCAGCCTGCAGCGAGCGAGCCGACACGCAGCCGTGTGACAACCACGGTGACCACCGCGACGAGTCGTCACCGCCGAGCATTCCGTTACGCGTCTGCTTGTAGACCCGCAGCCGGTCTCGCTCCCAGCACCACGTCGCGATGCGGCGCCACGCCTCGCCCTCACCCCCGCGCATTTGCGTCGCGCCTGCGGGGTGCGCGGGGACGTCGACGCCAGCGAGCTCGCGGACCGATGGCAGCTCACCTGGCGTCAGCCCCGGGACCCCGTCAACGCGCGCAGGCGCGGGGCGCGGCGCCGCGAAGCGGCGCTCGCGCTCGACCTTCTTGCGGAAGGCCGAGAAGCTCTCCGGGGTGTCCTCGACAGCGAACGACAGATCCTCG
>JAYYEE010000021.1:0-4604 GCA_036160175.1 Planctomycetota bacterium | reverse complement strand
ATCGCGAAGAACATGGTGTTGTTGCCGAGACCCGACTCACCGATGTAGCCGCCCAGCAGCATGACCAGCGTGCCGATCATGAGGCGCCAGAAGATGCCCGCCGACACCTTCGTGATAGCCGCGAGGATGAGGTAGAACTCGATCATCTGCAGCGGCACGGTGATCAACCAGTCGATGTAGCGGAACACGACCGGGGAGCTGCCGACGCCGGTTTCAGGGTCGTAGGAGCCCGCCCACATTTCGCGCATGTAGCTGTAGTGCCATGCAGCGACCATGGTTACGAGGCCTGCGACGACCAAGGAGGTCTTCCACTTGCCTTCGGCCCGCTGGGTCTCGAAGAAGAAGAAAACGCTCGCAGCGATCATCGCCATCATGATGGCGAAGAAGGAGATACCGACGTAGTCCTGGCCGTTAAGCATGGATCCGTCGACCGAGAGGAAATTAAAGAGGTTCAGCAACATGGGGGGGAGTTGTGTTTCTTCGTAAGAAGGACAAGTTCGTAACTCATACTTCGCCGCGAACTTTTTTCCGATGCTCTTGTGGCCGAAGAGAAGGCCGGCGCGAGCAACAACACGGCCCCCGCGGGGTCGGCTGCGGAGGGCGCCAGTCGACGCAGCGGCAGGAACAACCGATAATTGCGTCGACGCTTGGAAGCAGCGTCGCGCGCCCATCTCGCCGCACCAAAAATTTTGAAATCCTGCCGTCAACCATGACGGCGACGATAGCGCGGTGACATTTTGGCGATTCGATGCATCCCTTCGCTGGGCGAGAGCGATCATTAGAGTTTAGTCAATTTCCCAGACGATGCGCTAGGTCGCCAAACTACGGCAAGGGGCCAAACTACGGTAAGGGCGTATTTGGCGCGACTGCGTTGGCCGGCCACGAAAGCCCGCCTGCGAACACGAGCAGCTTTTCGTAGCTCTCTGCCACGAAGAATGATTCGTCCACGGCGCCGCCTTCGTCCATCACCGTCTCGATGTCGAGCGCAAGGTGTCTGGCCAGAAATGGATACGCGGCCATGCGCTTGCTGACGCCGTAGTCGTGCCCTTCGTCCGCGAAGTGCGCGTTCTGCACGAGCTCCGAGGCGCCATAAAGCCCATAGACATTGCGGACGTGTGGGAACTCGACTCGCGGCGTGTTTAGGGTCCAGTCCCCGCCGTTGCTGATCATCAGCATCGGACGCGGGGCTGCCATGGCCGCGATCTCGACGTTGTTGGTTTTGTGACGGGGGCTCCAGTGGATCGGCATACCGCTCTCGCAGACGCAGCCGCCGAAGAAGTGCGCCGAGATCTGGCACACCGGCACCGCCACGCGGACGCGGTCGTCGATCGCGGTCAACAGGAACGTCTGCGTGCCGCCGCCTGAACACCCGGTCATGCCGACCCGATCTGGGTCCACGCCCAACGTCAGCAGCAGATCCAAAGCGCGCGTGCTGTTCCACGTCTGCAGCCGCAGCACCTCGGGGGTCTTACGGTGCGACCACCCGCGCTCCTTGGTGTCGCCATAGCCGACCATGTCGTAGGCGAGCACGACCGCGCCCATGCGCGCGAGCACGGCGCAGCGCGCTTGCCGCCCCGGCGCGAACCGGCCGTTGTGCCCGTGCGGACTGAGGATCCCGGCGAGCGACCCATCGTGCTCCTTGGGCCGGTAGATCGAGCCGGTCACGTAGAACCCGGGCGCGCTCTCGAACGCCACCTCCTCGACCGTGTAGCTGCCGTGCTCGCGGCGATCGACGAACCGCGGGTTGAGCGGCGTGCGCGGCGGCAGCTTGGTCAGCCCCGCGCCCGTCAACAGCTCCGTCCGGAGCAGCGCGCGACGCCGCGCCCACGCCTCGCGATCCTCATACGTCGCTGCGAGCGCCGCGAGCTCCGCGCGCGCTTCCGGCTGCGTCTGCGCGTGGCCGACGCGCAGCGCGGGGCCGTCCGACTGCGCTGGCAGCGCAGCGGCGATCCAGCTCAGCGCCGCCGCTGAGACGGACGACCGCGCCGACCAGCTCACGGCGACTCGGAGACCACCCGGGGCTCCACGATCAACAGCATGGACTCGCCCGGCGCTTGGCCAGGCAGGCGCACGACGACCTGGCGATACACCTCGAGCGTCGCCGACACCGCGACGCGCTGCACGAGCGTCACCGGCTGCTGGATGTGTACGGGCGCCCCGACCGGGAGCTGGACCTCGCGCGGCGCGTCGAGCCCTTGGACGTCAGCGAACTCACCGACGATGTCCAGCTCGACCTGCTCCCCGACCGCCGTCGCGCGCAGCCCCAGGTGGAAGCCGCCGCTCGCGATGGCGACGACCGGATCCGCCACCAGGGCCTCGTCCGTCGCGACGACGTGGAACGCCTCGACGAAGGCGTGCTGGTCGTGCGTGGTGATCGCGCCGCGCGCGCCGGAGTTGAGCACGATCCTCGGAGCCGTGAGGCTCTCGACCCCTTCGGCGTCATAGAGCGGCTCCGCCGCCCCGGACGGGACCTCCAGCGCGAAGACCGCGCGCTCGTCTCGCGACCACGCCTCGACGAGCGCGTCGGGGAGCGTCAGCACGCGGCACTCCACCATCACCTGCTCGGTGACGGCGAGCTCTTCCTGCGAGCCCGCCGCGTCTGTTGGCTGGGCGCCCTCCGGAGACCACGCTCCAGCGACGGCGTCCGCGCGATACTCCACCGGCAGCCGCTGTGTATCCGGGAGCGGGTCGAAGCGCGGGACAGGCGTGGCGCACGCGGCCAGCGCGAGGACGAGCAAAGCGGTGCGTAGGGTCATGGCGTCGGCGCCCAAGGCTACCACGGGCTCCTCCGCAGGTCCGCTAGCGACGCCGCGGGTCGGGCTTGTCGCGCGCCCGCTGCGCCAAGTAACGCCGGTGCATGTCGGCGAGCACCTCGGGCTGCTCAGCGGCGACGTCTCGCTGCTCCTTCGGATCGTCGCCTAAGTGGAAGAGCTGCCAGTCTCCGGGGACCTGCGGCTCCTTCTTGCCGTAGCGCACGACCTTCCAGTCGCCGTAGCGCAGCGCGCGGCGGTTGCTGCCGCTGCTCCACACCCAGTACAGCTCCCGCGGCTTGCTGACCTCGGGCTGCTCGCGCAGGTGCTGGTCGATCAGCAGCGGCGAGAGGTCGAGCCCGTCCGTCTGCGCAGGCGCGTCGGCCCCGAGCAGCTCGGCCAACGTCGGCATCCAGTCGACGACGTGCACGGGTGCGTCGACCTCCTTGGCCGCGATCTTGCCCGGCCACACCGCGAAGCCCGGCACGTGCACGCCGCCCTCGTAGGTGTCCGTCTTCTTGCCGCGCATCGGGATCGGCTGGTTGAAGTCGGTGAGCTTGAGGTCGTCGGGGTAGGCGTTGCCCGGCCAGCTGCCCTGCGGGCCGTTGTCCGAGGTGAACAGGATCAGCGTGTCGCCGCGCTGCTCGGTGCGCTCGAGCGCGGCGACGACCTGACCGACAGCGTCGTCCATGTGGTGGATCGCGGCGAGCAGCAGCCGCTTCTCCGGGTCCTGCTCGCGCTGGATCAACCCCTCGGGGTCGTGGAACCACGGGATCTCGTCTTCGTCGAGCCAGCGGCCAGGGCGCGCTGGGTCAAGCTGGGTCGGGCGATCGACGAAGCGGCCGCGCTCGTCGAGCGGCGTGTGCACCGCGTGGAACGCGAGATAGAGGAAGAACGGCGCCTCGCGCTCCTGCTCGATGACGCGCACCGCCTCTCGCGCGGTGAGGTCCGTGGCGTGCGTGCCGTTCTCCCAGCCGGGGATGATCTTGTCGTCGCGGTGCCAGTTCTCCGCGAACTTGCCCTTGCGGTAGCGGTGGTCATACATCCCCAGCGCGCCGGCGAGCCCGCCGTAGCTGTGGTCGAAGCCAAACTTGGTCGGGCCGTGCTCCGTCGAGGTGCCGAGGTGCCACTTGCCCACGAGGTGCGTCTCGTAGCCGGCGGACTTCATCAGCGTGCCGAGCGTCGGCGTGCCGAGCGGGAACGCCTTGGCGTTGTTGGCTTGCTGCGCCTGCGGCCCGAAGCGCGACGGGTAGCGCCCCGTCATCACCGCGACGCGCGTCGGCGTGCACTGCGGCATCACGTAGTGCTGCGTGAAGCGCGCGCCCGAGCGCGCCAGCGCGTCGAGGTTGGGCGAGTAGACCGCGGGGTTGTGGTAGCCGATGTCGCCCCACCCCTGGTCGTCCGTGATGATCACGATCACGTTGGGACGGGCTGTCTGCTGGCAGCGCAGCGCAGGCGTGGCCGCAGCGGCCGCGAGGAGACCTACTACGAAGATGCGCAAGAGGCGGTCGGGCATGGCCCTAACTTTGTCGCCTCCGCCGCCCTACGCCCAGCCTGCGTCGAAAGTCCCTGAGAAGATCGAGGCGTTCTCGCCGCTCCCCTGACACGCCGCCGGAGCGTATGCACGCGAGGCACGCCCGCTGCTCCCCCAAAAGGTCACTGCGGAGTTGCCGTCATAAGCCGAGAGCTTGGACTACTTGGCGTAGTGCTCGGTGTTCCGCTGGTCCCGGAGGACCCTGCCGGCGTCAAAGCTGGCAGACCGGACACCAATAGAGCCGGCGTCCCGCGCTCTCCCGCTGCTGCACCTTGACGCCGCAGAGCCTGCACGGCTTGCCCGCGCGCGCGAACACGAAG
>JAYYEE010000020.1:0-2631 GCA_036160175.1 Planctomycetota bacterium | reverse complement strand
GCCGCGGCTCTTCCTCGGCGACAGCGGCGCATACTGTCTCGGGCTCTGCTGCAGCTACGCCGTCTGCCAAGCGGCGATCGCCGATCCAAAGTGGCTGCTCGCCGCCACCGTTCCGCTCGCCGACTTTCTGCAGGTCGTCGCCATGCGCCTGTGGCTCAGGGTTCCACCTTGGGTCGGTGACCGCCGACATCTCACGCACATCGCGCGCAACCTTGGCGTGAGGAGCAGCTGGATCGCGCCGATGTTCGCGGCGATAACGGCAGCGACGGCGTTCTCCGCGCTAGCTATCTAACGAGGCGCATCTGCTGCCATTGACGTCGCAGCGACTCCGTCTCCGGGGCGCGCTGCTCGAGCCAGTCCAGCTGCTGATCGCGCCGCTGCACGAAGGTCGCGCGGTCGATCGACCCCTCAGGGTTCCCGAGCGCGCAAGCGTGCAGGACGATCGCGAGCACGTAGCGCACTCCGGCGACGCCGGCGAAGCGGTTGAGGTCGCGCTCAGCCCGCTCCTTGGCCTCGGGGATCCGCCCGCGCTGCAGCGCGACGAAGGTCTCGAGCGCGGAGAGCTCTGCGGGCGCGTCGTCGCCGAAGTCGATCACGAGGTCCTCCACCGCCACGGCGTCTCGCGTCGGGTCGAACGACTGCGACAGCGCGACGAGCCGCTGCTCCCGCGATTCCGGGTGCGCGGCGGCTAGCTCAGCTGCGAAGCCCGCCGCGCGCTCATGCTTCCAGAGGCGCTTGCACGCCTGCCACGCGCGGAATGCGTCCGCGGCCGCGCCGCTGTCGGCGAACGCCGCCTCCGAGAAGGACACGACCTGCTGCAGCATCGCCGCCGAAGCGGGCGCGTCGCCGCCGAAGCCGTCTTGCCGCGCGAGCTGGATGCGCGCGCCGAGCCGCTGCTCGGCAGCGGACGCGCCAGGGCGCTCTGCGATCGCCCCGAACAACCGGTAGGCCCCGTCAGGCCTGCCGCGCAACAGCTCGATCTCAGCTTGGAGCGCGAGCAGCTCAGACGAGGTCGCCGCGTCCTCCAGCATCGTGAGACCCGTCATCAACTCGCCCAGCCGATCCCGGTCGGCCGGCGACTCTGCCAGCGCGGCGCGGGTGTCCGAGATCAGGTCACGGCGCTGCTCAGCGCGGCGCGCGCCCGCCCGCCACCACTGCAACCCGTAGAAGCCGACGACGAGCAGGACGATCGAGAGGGGCAGCAGCAGGCGGCGATCCGCGAGCGCCGAGCGCTGGCCGCGCCCCGCAGGCGATCCTTGGTTCTTGGAAGGGCTCACGCGAGTTTGACGGCGATCATGGTGAAATCGTCCTCGCGGACGTCGCTACCGACGTGGTCGCGGATCTGGCGCTCCACCTCGGTGAGCACGCCGCCAGCGTCCAGGTCCTGCTGGCGCAGGGCGCCGACGAGCTCTTGGAGCCGCTCGACCCCGAACACCTCTCGGGCCGGCGACATCGACTCGTCGACCCCGTCGGTGTGCAAGAAGATCAAGTCGTCTGGCTCGAACGCGACCGGCGGTCCGGCCTCGTAGACCTGGTCGCCGACGACCCCCAACACCATGCCAGTCTTCTCCAGCACCTGGACGCCGCCGCGCTGGCAAACGACGAGGCCTGGGTGGCCGGCGTTGACGTATTCGATCGTGCGCGCTGCAGGGTCGACGATCGCGAGGATCAACGACATGAAGTTGCCGGTCTCGACGCCGTCGACGAGGCGCTGGTTCATCTTGCTCACGACGGTCGCGGCGTCATCAATCAGCTCGAGGTAGCTGCGGAGGGCCGCTTGGACCGCGTGGGTCAGCAGGGCCGCGCCCACGCCGTGGCCCGTCACGTCGCCGATCATGATGGCGTAGCGGCCGCCAGCCATCGGGACGATGTCATAGGTGTCCCCTGACGCCTGCTCCGCGGCCTCATAGCGCAGCGCGATGTCGAGCCCTGCGTCCTTGGGGAGCGGCGGCAGCAAGTGCTGCTGGATCCTGCGCGCGATCTCGACGTCCTTCTCCAGCTTGGCCTTCTCAAGCGAGTCTGCGTGGAGCCGCGCGTTCTCGACCGAGATCGCGAGCTGCGCAGAGATCGCCCCGAAGAGCGCTTGGTCGCGCGCCGAGAACTCCCGCCGCACCGCGCGGCTGTCGACGTAGATGACCCCAACCGTGCGGTCCTGCGAGCGCATCGGGGCGCACATCACGGCCCGGAGCTTGAGGTCGAACACCGAACGGCCTAGCTCGAGCGCTTCCTGGTCCGACTGCACGACAGATCGGACCGCGACCCCCTCGTCCAGACAGCGCTTCACGAGGCTGCGGCTCCACTGCAAGTCACCCGAAAGCGACTTGCCTTCCTTGTCCTGGGCGACCCGCACCTTCAGCTGTTCTGGCTCCTCGCCCAACAGCAGCAGGGCTCGCTCCGCGCTCGTGACCTGCAACGAGCGCGCGACGATGTCGCTCAGCACGCTGTCGAGGTCAATGTTGGCCGTCACAGCGGCGATCGTGTCGAGCAAGATCTCGAGCGATCGCGAGTCCTGCTCGGCGTCGCCAGAGAGGATCGTCGTGGACAAGACCTGCTCGTCGTCGGCCGCGCGGTCAGCGGACTCTGATGCGCCCGCCTTCTTGTTGTTCCAGGGCCACTTCATCGCGCGACGAC
>JAYYEE010000019.1:0-6302 GCA_036160175.1 Planctomycetota bacterium | reverse complement strand
CAGCCGCCGCGCGGCGGCTGCTCCGAGCGCGCGCGCACGTAGTCTACGTGGAGGCCCCCCCATCGCTGCTCGTGCAGCGCATCGCGGAGAGCGACCGGCCGTCTTTGACCGGACGCCCGATCACAGACGAGGTCGAAGACGTCCTCGGCCGGCGCGCTCCGTATTACCGCGAGATCGCGCATCGCACGGTCGACGCGACCTTGCCGCTGGACGTTCAGATTGACCGAGCCAAGCAGCAGCTCCGATGACCCGCGGCGATCCGGTCGGGGTGGTATGGGTCGAGACCGAGCTCCGTTAGAGTGAGCGCGTCCATGCTGACGACCAGACTGCGTTTCTTGACGGCCGGTGAGTCCCACGGGCCGTCGCTGACGGGCGTGCTCGAAGGCATGCCGGCAGGCGTCCCGCTCGACGAGGATCGGATCGCCACGCAGCTCGCGCGGCGACAGCAGGGGCTCGGCGCAGGCGGCCGGATGAAGATCGAACGGGACCGCGCGCGCATCACCGCTGGCGTCATGGCTGGGCGCACGACCGGCGGCCCGATCGCGCTCGTCCTCGAGAACCGCGACTTCGCGAACTGGCGTGACCGAGACATCAAGCCGATGACGGTGCCGCGGCCCGGTCACGCCGACCTGACCGGCGCCGCGAAGTACGGCTACCGCGACCTCCGCTTGTCGCTCGAGCGCGCGTCGGCGCGAGAGACAGCGATGCGCGTCGCCGCCGGCGCCGTCTGCCGCGCGCTGCTGCTCGAGTTCGGCGTCGAGGTCGGCGGCTACGTCACGACGATCGGAGGCGTGGACTGCACAGACGATGAGCCCGCCATCGACCCCGGGCGGCTGCGCGCGCGCTTCGCCGCCGCAGAAGCAAACGATGTCCGGTGCCCGGACGACGCAACCTACGCCGAGATGCGCGCGGCCATCGAACAGGCCATCGAGGCGAAGGACACGCTCGGGGGCGTCGTGGAGACGTTCGCGACCGGAGTGCCCGTCGGCCTCGGCAGCTATGTCCAGTTCGACCGGCGCATCGACGCGCGCATCGCCGGCGCGCTGATGAGCGTCAACGCCGCCAAGGGCGTCGAGATCGGCGGCGGCTTCGCGACGGCGCGCAAGCGCGGCACCCAGGCCCAAGACGAGCTGCGCTGCGCCGACGGCGCGTTGGTGCGCGACACCAACCGCGCGGGCGGCGTCGAGGGAGGCATCACCAACGGCGCGCCGTTGATCGCGCGGACGGCGATCAAGCCCATCGCCACGACCATTGCGTCGCTCGGGTCCGTCGACCTCGCGAGCGGCGAGCCGGCGCGGACGAACTACGAGCGGAGCGACTTTTGCCAGGTGCCGCGGGCCGTGCCCATCTGCGAGGCCATGGTGGCCATCGTGCTCGCGGACGCGCTCTGCGAGAAGCTCGGCGGTGACTCGCTCGAGGAGATGCAGCCGCGCTTCGACGCGCTCCGGCAGCTGCGCGTTGACGAGCTGCCGATGGACGCTAGGCCGTGGCGGTTCGGCTACGAGTAGCTGCCTTCGGTCGCGCGACCGCTAGCGGTCCTGAGCGTCATCTATGACCCCGCAGAAGCGCCGCTCGACGAGCCGGGGGGGCGCTTGATCGACGCGTGCGTGCGGGCCGACCGGCGCCTAGGTCGTCGTGAGGCGCCAGATCCACCGACCGATCGGCAGCAGGAAGCACGCCGCGACGATGATCGTCTTCGGCACCCAGCGCAGCCAGCCAGCCCGCGTCATGTGCCACACGTTGGCGGTCGCGTCAGTGACAGGGTTTTGGTTCAGCAGCAGCAGCCCGCCGACGCGGCGCGCGTCGGGGATCAGGACGGCGAGGCCCATCATCAAGTGATGGGACGCCTTGAGCTTGTAGGGCATGTCGAAGCAGCAGCTCAACAAGAGCGCGTTCGCCATCCATACGACGGCGAGGACCGCGCCAAAGAGCATCGTGCGACGCCAGAGGAGCGAGAACGCGGCGACCAGCTCGCCGACGCCGAGGAAGACTAGGTACGGCCGCGACGTCGCCATGAAGCCCCACATGGGCTCGTCCGGAGACTGTTGACCCACGGTGGCGTCGAGGCGGCCCTCCATGAAGGAGCCCGCCGACATGGCGTTGGTCAGAATTTCGTGTGCCCAAGTGAGCAGCCCGAACGCGAGCGCGTAACGGAGCAAGCTACAAAGGAGGTCGACCGAAGCGTTGCGGCACGGGTAGCGGCGCTTGAAGAACGTCCAGCCAGCCCCCAACACCGCCGCGCACACGACAAAGTTGAACGCCGTGAGGTAGCCGAGCAGCGTATCGCTGCCGTCCCCGGACGGCGCTGCGATCGTCGTCGTCCCGAGCATCCACTCGCCGCTCAGCTCAGCCAGCCATGCTTCGCAGGTCGCAGCCCCGCTGGCGATCCGCCCGCCGAGCCACGTGATCGGCTCGGACCAACCCTCCAGGAAGCTCATCCCCCCCTCGCGCGCGCCCTGATCCAGCGCATCGCCCAACCACCAGAGGATGTCACTGAGCAGCCTGGGCAAGCATGATAAGGCCCAGTAGGCGATCGTGAACCGCAGCGCGAAGAAGCGGAGCCAGCCCATCCCTCCGTCGTCCCGGTACGCGGCGACCAGGTCATAGGGCGACTGCGGTGCAACCGCGGGAGCTCTCGGGCGGAGCGGCCACAACCCGAGGAAGAACATCGCGACGGCGAGCGCCGGCGCGAGCAGCCACGGGGTCCAGAACGTGCCCGGGCGGACCACGGCCCGGCGGGCGGGTGTCGGCGTTTGCGTCTTCGCAGCGGCAGCGCGCTTTACCGCGGGGGCAGGCGGCTTCTGCTCAGAAGCGGGCTCCGGCCCTGGGTCCTGTTTTGGCGTCGGCGTCGGCGCGGGCTTCGGCGTCGGCGTCGGATCCTGCTTCGGCTTCGGCGCGGCGGTCTCGGTCGACTTCGGCGGCGCAGCCGCCCTTGGCGGCACAGCCGCCGCCGGCGGCGCGACCGACGAACCTGCGGCGCCAGCGGCTCCCGCCTCGGCGCTAGCGGCAACGACCGACAGACGCGCGTCATCGATCCAGACGCGGCCCTTGCCGAGCACCTTCAGCCCGAGGACGACCTCGGTAGCGTCTGACGCGACGTCGAGCACGATCTCGAATCGCTGCCACTCGGACACCCGGATGGGCCGGTCCTGCATGTCATCGAAGGCCCCGAGCTGGGTCTTGCCGTTCTCGTCGCGGGGACGGTCTACCCGGCAGAACAGCTGCACCCTGTCTCCCGCGCTGAGCTCCGCGGTCCGAACCGACGCGCGGAAGCGGACCTTTTTGCCCCGCAATCGCGTGGCGTCAACGGACTGCATCAGCTTAGACAGGCCGCGGCGGATCGACTTCGTGCCGTCAACGAGCGCCGCGCGCTCACCCTCTGTCGCCCCTTCGCTGACGACCTGACATGACGCGCCGCTCTGCGTCAAAAACGCCCAGCCCTGCGGCGTCTCTCCGCTCGCGCTGCGCTCGAACTGCGCGTTCACCAAAGACGGCTGCTGTTGCAGCGCGGCCGCCGCCACGGCCTGCGTCGAGATCGTCAGCAGGAGTCCGAGCGCCAGTCGAGGTAGGGCGTTCAACATCTCTAAGGGTGGTGGTTACGCGCGCAGTTTCGGCGAGCCTGCGACGCAAGCAGCCGGCTGGCTGCGGCGCGACGCGCTCGCGTATCATCATAACCAGATGGCTAGCCACCGACATATCGCGACCCCCGGCGTCCCCATCAAGGTGTGGGTCGACGGCGTCAACGTCGATGACAACGCGATCGCGCAGCTTCGGAACGTCGCGCAGCTCCCCGTCGTCCACGGCCACGTCGCCGCGATGCCGGACGTGCATTGGGGCATCGGCGCCACGGTCGGGAGCGTGATCCCGACGAGGGACGCGATCATCCCCGCGGCCGTGGGTGTCGACATTGGGTGCGGAATGATGGCCGTTCGTACGTCGCTCACCGCGGACGCGCTGCCAGACAACCTCAAGGGGCTGCGCTCAGACCTCGAGCGCGCGATCCCGCACGGACGCACCAACCACGGCGGCAAGGGAGACCGCGGCGCGTGGACAGATCCCCCAGCGCGCGCCGAGGCGATCTGGCGCCGCATGCGCCCGGGCTACGATGAGATCGTGGCGCGCCACCCGCGGCTCGCGCGCGGCGCGACGGTCTCGCAGCTCGGCACGCTGGGCAGCGGCAACCACTTCCTCGAGGTCTGCCTCGACGAGGAGCAGCGCGTCTGGGTCATGCTCCACAGCGGCTCACGCGGCGTCGGCAACCGCATCGGGACGCACTTCATCAGCCTCGCCAAGAAGGACATGTCGCGGCAGCTGAGCAACCTGCCCGACAAAGACCTCGCGTACTTCCGCGAGGGGTCCGACCACTTCGAGGACTACGTGTTCGCCGTCGACTGGGCGCAGCGGTTCGCGCGCGCCAACCGCGAGCTGATGATGGCGCTCGCGCTCGAGACGATGTCTCGGCGCCGCGACCTGCCGCAGTTCACACACGGCGAGGTCGCGGTGAACTGTCACCACAACTACGTCCAACAAGAAGAGCACTTCGGCGCTTCTGTCTACGTGACGCGGAAGGGCGCCGTTCGCGCGGGCGCTGGCGAGCTCGGCATCATCCCGGGGTCGATGGGCGCGAAGAGCTACATCGTCCGCGGTAAGGGTCACCCCGACAGCTTCCACTCCTGCAGCCACGGCGCCGGCCGCGCGATGTCGCGCGCGGAGGCCCGCAAGCGCTACTCCGTCGAGCAACACGCGGCGGCCACAGAAGGGGTCGAGTGCCGCAAAGACCGCGCGGTGCTCGACGAGACGCCGATGGCCTACAAAGACATCGACGCCGTGATGGCCGCTCAGGCGGACCTAGTCGAGGTCGTGCACACGCTGAAGCAGGTCGTGTGCGTCAAGGGATGACTCGGACACCGACCGCACCGAGCGAACTTGTCGGGTAAGCCGCCAACCGCCGCCGCGGGCTATCCATCGAGCCGAGACCTATCTATTCTACGCTGCAGCCCTGCTGCACGGACGCCCACCACGAACGTCGATATGTACGGACCTCGCACCATGCTCGCTGTCTCGCTCGCCTGGCTGAGCACGTCGGCGGCAATCGTCACCGCCCAAGACACCCCCGGCTACGCAGAGGCGCTGGCGCGGTACACGGAGTGCCTTGACCGGCTGCCCTTCCGCTACCACGTCGAAGGCCGCGAGACGCTCGCGGAGACGCGCGACGCAGCGGCGCTGCAGCAGCTCGTCAAGGACTACGGGAAGAGCAAGGACTACCCTGAGCACGCGCGCTACACGATCGCGCACATGATCGGGCAGCACTTCAAGGACGAGGAGTGGTTCCCACAGTTCGACAAGCTCCGCGACCAATTCGACAAGCCGATCGACGCGTGGCTCTGGGCGATGACGCTGCGCAACGAGGTCGACAAGCTCGGCGACGACGCCGCGATCGCGATCGCGCAGAGCGGGAAGAAGGCGCACCACCGCGCGGCCGCGATCACCGCGCTTGGCCTCTCCAGCCGCGGCGGCCTGAAGCGCGCCTTCGTGCCGAACTGCATCGAGTTCCCCCGCAAGGACGCCGACCGCATGCTGCTCGTCGGCGCGATGACCGGCGCGCTCTGGCGGAACAAAGGCAGGGTCAACGACGAGGACTATCGCGAAGCGCTCAAGGCCTACATCGGGCTGCTGGACAAGAAGGTGAAGCTGCCGCAGCTGGCCAAGGTGCAGATGGCCCGCCACCTGCAAGCGATCCTCAACGGCCCCGCGAAGTTCACGGACCCCGAGCCGTGGCTCGCGCTGCTCGAGCGCGGGGAGGTCAAGAAGCCCAAGGACTACGGGACGTCGGCGAAGCCGCGCTTCTTCGGGATCGAGACGGAGGGCGAGCGGTTCTGCTACGTGCTCGACATGTCCGACTCGATGCTCAAGGAGATCTCGCCCGACGCGCGACCCAAGGGACCGATCACCGGGCCAAAGAAGAAGAAGAAGAAGAAGAGCATGGTGCTCGACGAGAGCGACCTGCCTTGGCACACGATCCGCACCCGCTGGGACCTCGCACGCGAACAGCTGCGCATCTCGCTCTCGCGGCTCAGCGCCGACAAGTACTTCTCGGTCGTATGGTTCGGCACGGACGCGGGCACGCTCGACGCGACCAAGGGGCTCGTGAAGGCCTCCAAGGGCAACATCAAGAAGGCGATGGCCGAGCTCGACGGCATCGAGGCCCAGTTCAAAGACGGGCGAGACCGCCTGCGCGGCGAGACGAGCCTGCACTTCGGCCTGAGCGTGGCCTACGCCCTCGGCAAGAAGGGCGCCCAAGA
>JAYYEE010000018.1:0-7802 GCA_036160175.1 Planctomycetota bacterium | reverse complement strand
CGGCCGCAGGGCCGTAACTACGCCAACTTCCTGATTTGACTACAGATAGCGACGTAACAGCTGTGCACCGCCCGGCGCCCACGCAGAACCTGTTGCTACAGGCCAATTTGGAACTGCTGCGCGGCTCCTGCCGCGATCGCGCCCGTAGTCGAAATTACGACTGGCTGGGCGGCGGCGGCGAACGAGGTCGCGAAGCCGGGGTTGTTCAGGCTCAAGGAGGCTGCGCCGGCGGCGTCGAGGAACAGAGTCGTGACGATCGGCGCCGTGGCGAGGGAGGCGTCGACCAGCAGTCCGGCCTCGAAGCCGGGGACCGACAGGCTGACGGGGCCGCCCAGCGTCCCAGAGGCGAACAGCACCAACCCCAGGCCGCCCGCGGGGCCGCTCTGGATGTCGAAAGAGAAGGCGCCCGCCGGGATCGGAGAGGCGGCCGAGGCGGTCAAGACCGCTGGCGCTGCCGCGAGGGTCCGGATCTGGTTGACGCTGCCGTAGTCCGTCTCGCGGATCAGCAGCGCGCCGCCGGCCGGCTGGAACGGCTCGAAGACCTGCGCGGCGGCCGCAGCTGGCGGCAAGAACTGCAAGCTGGTGCCGCTCGCTGCTGCCCCGGCATAGTCGATCAAGGCAGGCGCGACGGTCGCTTGGGCCGTGTCGGCGTCGTTGATCTCGCCGATCCGCCCGTTGAACCAATCGACGAAGAACAGATCGCCGTCGTCGTCAAACGCGAGGTCGCCGGCTGCGTCCAGGCCTTGGACGACCAAGGTGGTGTCGGCGACGCCCAGCACCTGGTTAGACAGGATCGCGCCGTCGACCGCGGCGCGCGAGAGCTTGAGGACGTCGACCGTGCCCGGAGGTGCCGGGAAGGTGTTCGATGACGTCGCGTAGTAGACGTCGCCGGCGTCGTCGATCGCCAGCGGCCCCGAGGCGCCCGGGAACTGCGCGAGCAGCTGCGTCTGCCCGGTCAGCAGGTCGACGAACATGACGTCGTTGTTTGCTGCGGCGAACCCGCCCGTCTTGGCCGAGATCAGCGCGCGGTCGTCGTCGAGCAGCACCGCGTCATAGTTAAACGCGACGTTCGCGACGAGCTGTGGGCTCCCCCCGTTCAGCGGCACGCTCCAGATCCCGCCGTTGCTGCTCTCCCCGAACAGCACCTTGTTGGATCCGATCGGCGACGTGAACGAGCCGAACGTGTAGGAGGCGAAGGTCAAAAGCGACTGCGACGAGTTGCCGTCGACCTTCATCAGGTCGTTGCCGTCGAAGTAGACGGTCCCGAGGCTGGTCACGAGCACGTTGCCGGCGCCGGCCGCCAAGCTGTTCGTTCCGTTTGAGTAGCCCTCGGCGACTTGTTGGGCCGAGAGGGAAAGAGTGAGGCTGACGAGCGTCGTGAGCCCGAGGTTGATGTTGCGATTCATGCTGCGAGGAAGCTTGGATCGCGTCACCGCGATCCGGGTTGCCTTGTCCCGCTGGTCGCACGCACGTCGCTCCGATCGGTCGCCTGAGAGGCGACGCGACATTCATCAGCGCTCAGTGCGCCTGAAAGGAGTCGATGCATGGGCCAACTCGGCGTCTTGCGCGCCTAGAACTTGGCGGTGGCACCCTCCACAAAGAGGGTGGCTCGACTCGGGTGTTCTGGCTTCTGGATCGTCCTACTGACCCGCCTTCCCAGCCTGCCGACACGGCGAGACCAGTGGCACGATGGGCGTTCGTCCTCAGATACAGCTGCGGGACAGCGCCGGCGTCACACCGGACTTCCCCGCGAAGAGCGCGGTCGATGATATTGGTTTGTTCGTCTGATGGCAAGCTCTTGCGAAAGCACCGCAGCCGGACGAAAACCACGACACCGCCGCTCCCTGATACGGGCGGCCGCCTTCATGCCCTCCCTCAGCACCGTCCAGCAGCTGGCCGCTCGCAACGGCCTGAACCTATGCGGTTTGGTCGATGCGAATCGCCTCGACAGCGCGCTCCCGCCAGAGCACCGGGTCGCGGCTGAGCTCGAAGGCTGCGAGAGCATCTTGGTCCTGGGTACGGCGGGGCGGTCGCTCGATCTTGAGTTCCAACGTCAGGTTGGAGCCTCGCTGACGCGGCTTGGCGAGCGCGCTACCGAAGCACTGGTCGAAGGCTCCGTCGGCCTCGTCGCCGACGCCTTGCGCGCACAGCAGGTCCGCTTCCGCAGGGTCCCGCTAGGTGGCGGACGCTTGCCGCGCAACCGGCTAGGAGAAGCGGCGGGCTTCGGCGTGGTGTCGCCCGTCTCGGGCTTGTTGCTGCACCCTGAATACGGTCCGTGGTTACGCGTCCGCGCCGCGATCCTGCTGGAGGGGACGCCGTTGGGTGAGCCGGTCGACCTGGACCGCGGCTTCGGATTCCAGCCTTGCGCGCGGTGTAGCCAGCCGTGCGTCGTCGCGTGCCCGCCTCGCGCGCTCGACGGAGTCGGTAGCTGCGACAGCGCGCGCTGCGCTGCGCATCGGCGCGGCGGGGGCTGCAGAGTCGGCTGCGACTCGCGCATAGCGTGTCCTGTCGGGGCTGAGCACGCTGATCGCCCTTCTGCGCCGATGCGCGCGCGCGGCGCTGACCAAGTCGCGCTAGCGCGCGGCGACGCGGGTGGTTGGTGGCGACTTCTCCCTCGGACGCTGCGGCGCGGCGTCTGCGCGCCGTGAGTTCGCGGCCAGAGCGCATCGTCAGCCTCGTCCCTAGCACCACCGAGTCGGTCTGTGCGTTCGGCGCGGCGCGGCGACTGGTCGCGAGGACGAGGTATTGCACCGAGCCCGCCGAGTTGCTCGGCGACGTGCCCATGATCGGCGGCACCAAGAACCCGGACCTCGGCGTGATCCTCGCGCTGGAGCCAGACCTCGTGGTGGCCAACGCCGAAGAGAACCGCGCAGAAGACCTCGAACATCTCGCGGCGCGCGTGCCGACGCTGATCCAGACGCCGCGATCGGTCGCGGAGGCCGTCGACGAGCTCCGTGTCCTGGCGTCGAGGTTGGAGGTCGCTGACGCGGCGGCGCCGTGGCTGGAACAAATCGACGCGAGGCTGGCCGAGGCGGCTGCAGCGGCGCGCGGGCGGCCGCCGCTGCGCGTCTATTACGCGATCTGGCGCAAGCCTTGGATGACGGTCAGCGCCGACACCTTCGTGCACGATGTGTTGCAGCGCTGCGGAGCGCGCTCGGTCGCGGCCGCAGCGCGCGATCGCTACCCGGTCCTCTCGCCCGAAGAGGCGGTCGAACAGGGCCTCGACCTCGTATTGCTCGCGAGCGAGCCTTGGGAGTTCGACGCCGCGCAGCGAGAGGAGGTCGTCCGCGGCGGCTCCTTCGGTGACGTTCCGGTGCGGCTGTGCGACGGCAGAGACTTCTGCTGGCACGGGGTGCGGATGGCAGCGGGGCTCGGCCGCGCGCTCGCAGCGCTGCGGTGCTAGGACGCCGGCGGCTCTTCCGCTCGCGCCGCGGTCGCTTCGCGTCGGCGGCGACGACGCGCGTCCATGTCGCGGCTGTGCGCGAGCGTCGCCCTGGCGGCGCGTCGCTGCCCCCAGAGCAGGCCGATCAGCAGCAGCAGCGCGAAGCCACCGAGCCATAAGCCGATCGTCTGCATTCGCTCGCCGGTCTTCAGGTCGAACTCGTCGAGGTCGGCTGCGACGAACAGCGGGACGCGGTAGCGGTTGCCTTCTTGGCTGTCGTAGACGAACCAGCGGTAGTAGAAGCCGCGCACCTCGAGCTGCGCACGGAGCGGCAGCTCGTCGACTTCGCCAGGCACCCAGACGGGGATCAGGTGTCCGCCGAAGCCGCTCGCCTGGACCCAAGCGGTCGTCCAGAACCGGATGTTCGCAGGGTTGGTCGGGGCCGCGATGGTGCGGCGGCGGATGAGCGTTCCAAAGACGCGCATCGGCTCACCGCGCGCCACCTCGCCGGCGACGAGCCGGTCGTAGGGCTCGGCGACCGAGAGGGGCTCTACTTTGCGCCAAGCGGCCAAGGTCCGCTGGTCGGCGGTGTCCCGGGCGAACGCGCCGAGGTGCCACAGCGCCTCCGTCTGGTCCTCGTCGACGCCGCGCCACGCGAGGTCGCCTGGCCAGAGCGACGAGTCGTCGAGGCCATCGAACATGGCTGGGTCCAGCTCCGTCACAGGAGCCCAGTCCTCGTAGTCCCGCTGGATGGAGCGGCCGACGAGCATCGGGACGGCATCGAGCGTCTCGGGGTAGGTCGTGTCGCGGAGCTTGAGCAGGTAGCCCTCGACGCGGACCCAGTCGCCGACCGAGACCATCGCGCGCGTTCCGACCGAGCTCGGCGGCCCCAGCGAGTAGGTCGCCAGGACCGACTCGCCGTCCGCGAGCCGGATCGTCGCGTCGAAGACGGAGTAGCCGTCGACCGGGTGTCCGCTGCGCGGGCCGCTCAACTGGACGAGCTCGCCCTCGTACCAGAGCCAACGATGGCGCCACTCCTCGATGCGCGCGCGCACCTCGGGGACGGGGACCATCGTCGCTGGCATGCGGAGCGCGGCGGCGACGCTCGGACCGACGTCGAGCGCTTCGGCGAGCAGGTGGGACAAGGGCTCCTTCTCGACCTGCAGGCGATCGCGCCGGGTGGCGTCTTTCGCTTGCGCCAGGATGTCGTCGTCGAGCTCTGGGACGGTGACCTTCTTCTCGAGCACGAGCTCGGGGGTCACCTCGACCGCCTCGATGCGGTTCAGTAGCCAGATCGCGTAGGCAAAGCAGGCGGTGATGAACCCCGCGACGACGTAGCGGGCCCAGCTGGGCATCGCGGGCAGGATCCGGTGCGAGGCGCGGGCTGCGGGGGACTTCATGCCTCCTCCAACGGAGGGCAGGTGCGATCGGTTTGGTCGGATCACTCCGGCTTGTCGAAGAGTCCGCCGAGGTGGAAGTTCGCGATGTCGCTGCGGTCGACGATGGTGGCTGCGTTGACGCTGAGCGTCACGGCGATCACCTCGCTGATCTCCTCGCTCGTGGCGCCTTCTTTCTTGGCCTTCTTGAGGTGCCCTTCGAGGCAGCCCTTGCACCCGGAGGTCAGCGCCGCGGCGATCGCGACGAACTCCTTGGTCTTGATGTCGAGCTGCGTCTTGCCGTAGGTCGCCTTGTAGAAGCCCATGTAGAGCTGCTTGAGCTCCGGGGACAGCATGGCGTAGCTGCGCATCTGCGAGCTGGGGAGGCGGCCGTCGGGTTGGACTTCGTCGGCGGAGGATGGCGCGTCTGCGCGCTTGGAGTCGTCAGTCATGAGGAGGGGAGTTCCTGGGTGGGCCGCTTGGGCTGTGCCCAGGGTGCGGGTCAACGCCGGTCTCCGCAACCTGGGGAGCAGATTATTGCAGACCCAGCTGCAGGCGGACCAGCGCCTCTCGGTCCGTGCCGATCTCCAGCTGCTGGAACGCCTCGTCGAACGGCATCCAATGGAGCTCGCCGATCATCGGGCCGGGCTTCAGGTCGGTGATGGGGGCGTCCGGCGTCCCGGCTTGCCAGGCGTATGGCCACTCCACAACCCCGACGTCACCGAACAGCTCTTTGCTCGGCTGGGCGAGCTCCTGGAGGTGCACGGGCCTGCGCAGCCCGATCTCTGCGCGCACCTCGCGGCGGATCGCCTCCTCTAGCTTCTCGCCAGGGGTGACCGGGCCCACGACGGGGCCGAGTGGCCACTCGTCCCTAGGCTTGTGTCGAAGGAGCAGGAACTCGGTGCGCTCATCGAGCACCTGGAACACAAAGACCCGGACGCGGTGTTCTAAGTTGAACATGCTGCACCAGCGGCGCCGCCGCTACTTCCTCTAGTAAGAAGCATCGGCCCGGGTGCAGCCCAGGGCGGGGAATCGTGCCCGAAATCGCGGATCGGGACGGGCTCTACAGCCCGCCTTGCTTGCCTGCGTCCTTGGCAGGGGCGCTTCGGCGTTCGGCGGCGCCGCGGAACATCTTGCCGACGAACGCGAACGAGCTTGGCAGGGTCTCGTTTTGGAAGCGGTCACCCCAGGAGTGGCCGCCGCCGTCGATCAGGCGCCACTGGTGGGGGATCTCGCGCTCTTTGAGGCACGCGTGGAGCAGCTCGTTGCCGCTGTCAAAGCCGTATCGGTCTCGATCGCCAGCGTCGAAGTAGATCCGCAGCCCCTTGAGGTCCGCCTTCTTCAGCTTGTCGGCGATGCAGGTCGGGTTGACCTTCTGCCAGAGCTGTTCATCGATCGGGTCGCCGAAGCCGAGGCGGCCTGCGAAGCCCTTCAGCCTCGACGGCATGTCGTCTGGGTCCTTTGCGAAGACGGCCGAGCTGTGCACCGCGACGGCGCCGAACAGCTCCGGCTTGGTGAACGTGATCCGGAGCGCGCCCATGCCGCCCATCGAGACGCCCATCAGCGCGCGCTCGTCCCGGTCCGTCGCCACGCGGTAGCTCTTGGTGATGTGCGCCAGCAGGTCGTCGCTGATCAGGTCTTGCCACCGCTCTTCGCCGCGATTCATGTACATCGAAGACCTGCCGCCGTTCGCGGTCACGAAGACGCAGGGCGGCAGCCACTTCTCGGTGATCGCGCGGTCCAGCATCTCGGCGCCGCCGCGGCTGTGGAACCGATTGTGGTCCTCCCACATGCCGTGCATCCAGATGATGAGCGGCCAGCGCTTCGACGCGTCGGCCTCGTCTCCGTAGCCCTTCGGGAGATACACGCCGTACGGCATGCGACGGTTGACGGCGTCGCTCTGGAAGCGCTCTTCCTCATACGTGAAGTGCTGCATCTCGCGCGGGCTGCGGTCACGGCGGCCGCGGCGCTGCGCGCAGGCCGCGCTGACGAGGGTGAGGGTCGCGAGGGAGATGAGGAGGATCGCGCGCATGCGTTTGCTGGTAGGGGGCGAGTCGGTAGTGTTGCGCCCGGAGCCCCTGGCGCCCAGGGGGCTCCGGAGAAAAGCCCCCGTGGACCCCGCCGCTGACCGACTTCGACCTCTGCTCGACCGAATGGTCGACTTCGAACGGCTGCGGCCGCAGCAGCGCGAGTGGGATCTCGGCGGGATCGAGCGCTTGTTGCGCCGCGACGGCGCCGCGCCGAGTCCTGGGCCCGCGGTTCAGGTCGCTGGCAGCAAGGGCAAGGGGACGACGGCGGCGTTCCTCGAGGCGCTGGGGAGCGCCGGCGGGCGGCGCGTCGGCTGCTACAGCTCGCCGCACGTGACGACGATGCGTGAGCGCGTGCGCGTCGCCGGCGAGCTCGTGCCGGTCGGTGTCCTGGAGGAGATGTTGCAGGACCTGTTGGCGGTCGATCCGGAGCGTCCGCCGACGTTCTTTGAGGCGATGACGGCGGCTGCTGTGGAGTGGTTCGCGCGCGAGCGCGTCGACCTCGCGGTCTACGAGGTCGGCCTCGGGGGGCGGCACGACGCGACCACTGCGATCCCGGTCGACGCGTCGATCGTCACGCGGATCGAGCTGGAGCACACGGAGGTGCTCGGCGACACCGTCGCTGCGATCGCTGGCGAGAAGGCGCCCGTAATTCGCGCTGGCGGACTCGGCGTGACTGGCACTACCGGCGACGCGCTCGCGGTCGTGCGTCGGCACGCGGACGCGGTCGGCGCCGAGCTGTTGGTCGCCGGCGAGGACTTCGGCGTGCGCGCGCTCGAGCACGGCGCGGACGCGGCCCGCGGGGAGCTGTGGCTGCCTGACGGCAGCGCGGCGGCGTTCGAGCTACCAGGCGCCAGCGCCTTCTCGCTGCCCGCGTTGGGGCTCGCGGCAGCGACCTTGAACCGGCTGCTGCCTGAGTTGCCGCTGCAGCTCAACCCTGCGCCGGCGCCTTGTCTGCCTTGTCGATTCGAAGCGTTCGATGAGCCAGACGGGGAGGTCCTGGTGCTAGACGGTGCG
>JAYYEE010000017.1:0-3563 GCA_036160175.1 Planctomycetota bacterium | reverse complement strand
GCTACGACCACCGCGTTTTGCCAGAGCTTGGTCGCGAGGGCTTTCGCGAGGATCTAGAGCGAACGGCCGCGGTGCTCGCGGACATCACCGGGCAGCGTCCAACGGCCTTCCGCGCCTGTACTTGGTCGATCGGTCCGAAGACGCCGTGGGCCGTGGAGGAGCTGCTGCGCAGCGGCGTCACCCTCGACAGCTCGATCCAACCAGTTCGTCATCCGGATTACGGGGTACCCAGCGCCCCGACGACGCCATATCGGATCAGCGCAGGAGAGAGCGAGCTGCTCGAGTTCCCGCCGCTCACGTGGGATGTCCTCGGCAAGCACGTGCCCGTCGGCGGGGGGGGCTACCTGCGGCTATTCCCGCTGTGGCTGTTGCGGCTCGGATTGCGGCAGAAGGAGAAGCTCGGGGTTCCGGGCTGCATCTATCTACACCCGTGGGAGGTCGACCCCCAGCAGCCGCGTCAGCGACTCGGCGGCTTGCGAGGCTTCCGACACTATGTGAACCTCGACAAGACCTACGGGAAGCTCGCGCGGCTCCTCCAGGACCACCGCTTCACCACGATGTCGACGGCGCTTGATCAGCGCGGCGACAGCTGGCGGATGAAGCTCCCGGCGTGGCGCGCCAGCGAGCTCTTGGGATAGTCGCGTTGCAGCTGCTCGAGCAGCGCCTTCGCGCGTCCGTCGGGCGCGCCGTCGGCGCGCATCAGCTCTGCCATTGCGCCGAAGTAGAGGTGAGCGCCGTCTGGTTGCGGCGCGGCTTTCGCCAGCGTGGCTGCGGCGGCCGACGGGTCGCCGAACCGCAGCGAGAAGAGCGCGTCGACGTATTGTCCGTCGCCGCTCTCACGGAGCGCCGCGGGGAGCGCTGCTAGCCGCGCGGCGTCTTGCGCCGTCAGCCCGTGGTTCTTCGCGGCGATCGCGAAGAACGCGAGCTCGGCTTGCGGATCATCTGCGTGCGAGAGGACGCGCCGCATCCCATCGAGGATCTCCAAGCCGTCTGTGAGCTGTTCTCCTATGCGAGAGCGAAGCGACCAAAGCGCGATCGACGTCGGGAACTCATCGAGCAGCGCGTCGACCCGCGTGGCGGTCTCTGGCTGGCCGAGCCGCTCGATGAGGCGCTCAACGGCGAGGTCCAAGCAGCTGCGGTCGTCGTCCCCTGCGGCGATGCGCCGGAGGTGGTCGAGGAGCATGTCGGTGACGTTGAGGTCGGCTTTGTCAGCGCCGTGCTCTAACAAGAAGCGGACGATCGCCGCCCTGGGGCCGACGCGTCGGAGGTGTCCCAAAGCCATCGCTCGGAGCGTCGCGAGGCTCTTCGGGGTCGCGGTGATCGACGCCGGGGCGAGCTCGTAGAAGGCCTCGAGCAGCGGCGCGGCGTCACCCGCGTGCGGCCCGCGGAGGATCTGATCCAGGATGTAGCACGCCTCAGCGGGGCGATGACCTGTCGTGATGAGCTGCAGGTCGGCGGGGTCCCACGGGCGCGCGGTCGGCGTCGCCAGCCACTGCGAGAGCCGCGCCGCATTGGCTTGCTCTGCGAAGCCGCCGGCCTCGAAGATGCTAACGATCCGGTCAGCTGCGTAGGCGACGGTGAGGGGGGAGCCTCCTAAGGTCCCCTCGGTGATGCCTGCGGTGATCCGCGCGTCGATGGCGGGGGTCGATTCGTAGCCTTCGGCGTCGCTGGCGTAGGCGACCTCGCGGAGCAGCACTGGCGTTCGTTCGCCGCGCGCAAAGAGGCCTCGATGCTGCTCGGCTGCGTCTGCGCCGAGCCCGGCGTCCGCGCTCGCGCGCGCGACCAGCAGCTGATGCGTGCTCTTGGATGGGTCGGCGCGCAGGAGCGCCTCGGCGCGCGGCAGCGTCAAGGCGGACAGGCGTGGCTCACGGAGGCCGCTGATCAGCTCTAAGCGCGCGGTCATCAGCGTTGGGTCGGTCGGGGGCGCCCAGTCGACCATGGCCGGTTGTCCGAAGATCGCGAGCGTCGCGTGCGCGAGCAGATCGGCGGGGTCTTGTTGGAGCTGACGCGCGAGCGCCGCGGCCGCGTCTGCGGGGCGGCCCATAAGGGAGGCCAGCGCGGCGTCGTCTACCGAGTCGACGAGGCGATAGACCCGCGCTGCGCGCGTCAGGTCACCTTGGAGCACCAGGAGCCGCGTGAGCCGCTCTGCGACCGCGTCGGCTCCTGTGAAGCCGAGCGCGGCGGTCCAGCGGGCTTCGGCGCGCGTGTAGTCGCCCGCGGTGAGGGCCAGGTCTCCGGCCAAGAGGAACAGGGCGCCCGTGCGCTCGCTGGGCGCCGCTGCTGCGAGGCTCAGCTCGAGCAGCTCGAACGCGGTGAGCGGGTGCGTTGCCGAGAGCGCCGGGATGGTCTCTAGCAGCGCAGTCTGCGGGCCGACGGCGAGGCGGAGGTGATCGTTCAGCGCGCTAGCCTCCTGACGGAGCGTCGCGTCATCACACTCCTTGGAGCGCGCCACCAGCCACGCGCTGAACGCGCCGAGGACGAGCTCGCGGCTCTCTTCCTCGCGCTGGGGCGACGTCGCCATCAGCTGCGCGTGCGCGGCGTCGATCTGCCCGCAGGCGCTGAGCGCGCGGACGGCCAGGGTCCGGTCGGCGACGCGTGCATCCGGCGCGGTCATGTCGTCCGTTAGGAACTGCACGGCGGTCGCGGGCGCGTCCTCGAGCGCGATGCGGAGGAGCTCAGCCTGCAGCTCTTGAGAGCTGGTCACCCGGGGCATCGCCAGGCGGGCCAGCGAGCGCAAGGGTTCGCCGGCGGCTCGCGTCGCCGTGATCGCGAGGCGGAGCGTCTCGGCGTCGGGGACGATGGTGCGGATGATCTGTTCGGCAGCTGTTGCGGCTTCGGCCGGGCGGCCTAATTTGAGCAGCGCGCGAAGCTCGAGCTGCCGCGGCAAGTTGGCGTGTGGGAACGCTCCGATCGCCGCGCGCGCGCAGTTCAGCGCGACGAGGCGGCTGCCTGCAGCGTCGACGCCTAGCGCCGCTTCGCCGCAGAGCAGGTAGCCGATCGGGTCTTCTGTGTCGGGGACGGTCTTGCGCGCCTGCGCGCATTGTGCCAGCAAGTTCGCGCCGCTCTGGCTGGTGCCTTCGTAGTGCTCCGCTGAGATCTTGACGCGGAGGGGGAGGAGGCGCGCGTCGTCTGGCGCGATCTCGACCGCGTCGGCGATGGCCGACAGCGCGGCGGCAGTGCGGCCGAGCGACTGTAGGTAGAGCGCAGTCCGGACGCGCGGTTCTACCGATTCGGGGCGTCCGTTTCGCCACGCGGCGAGGGCCTCGAGGGTCTCTGTCTCGGGCGCGTTGCGCGCGAGTAGGTTGTCGAGGAGGCGCGGCTCCATGACGGACACGAGGTCTGGGCGGTCGAGCGGCGGCGGCGATGCAAGCGGGCCGCGCAGCAGGTATGCGATGTTGTTCTCGAGCGCCGCTGCGTCGCGTTGGTCTGTGTAGGTGAGGCGCGCTGCGTTTGTCAGCCATAGCGCAGCGAGCGACGGCAGCCCGTTTTCGCGCATCGGCGTGACCAGTTGATATGTCTTCCAGATCTGTTCGACGACGCCGAGCTGCCACGTGCCGAGCGCG
>JAYYEE010000016.1:0-6139 GCA_036160175.1 Planctomycetota bacterium | reverse complement strand
GTCCGCGACCGCCGCACCGTGCTTACGCCACCAGTTCGCCGCGCGGCGCACAGCGACCACCGTGGCCGAAGCAAACAGGCCTCCGCCGCGGAGATCTTGCAGGACCGGGACCGCGGTCGCGGCAGCGTCTTCCTCGCCGTCATCTGTCGCGCGGACCTCGGCGCCGTCCACGGCGCGGACCTCGGCGTCCTCGGGGACGGCCGCCAGCAGGCGAGCTACGGCCTTACTCCGGAAGAACTCGCTGGCGCCGTGCACCAACACGATCGGCGGCAGCCCGGCGCGCACGACCTTGTCGAGCCTCGTCAGTTCCTGCGCTGGGTTGGGGACCGCCATATGTCTAGAGATACAGCGTCGCCCGCTCCGCCGCGAATATCCCGTCGATCAAGGGGCGCGCCGGCCGCAGCGTGCGCGGGGCGCCCGCCCTGCGGTCACGCCCGGAGGTAGAAGTAGAGGTTGAAGGCCGTGTGCGTGTAGACGCAGACCCCGATCCCCCGGACACACATCAACACCCCCAAGACCCCGCCCGCCATCGACGGGAACAAGAAGCGACCGCGCTCGTATGGCTCTCCGCAAAAGTGGTGGAACCAAGAGAAGATCAGCGCGCTGAGCAGCACGGCGAACGCGTACGCCAAGGATCTTGGGAGCCCCCACTCCTTGACAGCGCGCATACCCAGCAAGACCAGCACCGACATCAACCCCAAGCGGAAGACCAGCTCCTCGAAGATGCCTGCGCCGATGGAGCCGACGATGTTGGCGACCAGCTCGCCCGCAGGCGGAGCGAGGGAGAGCAGGCGGTCTGCTGATGACGTCATCGCCGACGCCACCGGCCCCAGCATGACCCCGTAGACCAGCCCCTCCAGGGCGAGCACGGCGAGGACCCGCGACCACGGCACCCGCCGCTTGACGAGCGACCGCGCCGCGAGGGTGATCAACCCTACCAGCAGGATGCTCACGGCTAGGTGCACGTGGGCGCCGAGCCGCGCGAACTGCTGCAGCAACAGCACCTCAGCGCCGTTCCGCTCAGCGGGCGCCAGCTGGCTACGAAGGAGGATGTAGACGAGCCACAGCGGCAGCACCGCGAACAAGCCCATCGCGGGATCACGCGACCAATAAAAGTAGCCGCTGACCTCGGAGGCGACCTTGGCGTCAGGCTTGCGGGACTTCGGCACGGTAGATGGCTGCGATTCCGCCCGAGAGCAGGCGCATCCGCGGCGACTCTAGCCCAGCCTCGCGCATCAGGTCCAGAAAAGCCCCCCGCTCCGGGAAGGCCTGCACCGAGTCATGCAGGTAGCGGTAGGCGTCGCCCCGATTTCCGCAGATCCACTTGCCGAGGCGAGGCAAGACTTGGCGGAAGTAGAACCCGTAGAGCTGCGCGAAGACGGGCATGCGCGGCTTACAGAACTCGAGCACGACGACGCGGCCGCCTGGGCGCACCACTCGGCCCATCTCCCGCAGCGCGACCACGGGATCCGCGACGTTCCGGATCCCGAAGGCGACCGTCGCGAAGCCGAAGGAGTCGTCAGGCATCGGCAAGTCCATCGCGTCGGCGGCGACGAACCCAGGCCGGCGCGAGGCGCTCTTCTGCTTGCGGTGCGTGTGCGACAGCATCGGCGCGCAGAAGTCAGCCCCCACCATGTCTGCCCCTGCCCGCTGGAGCGCAAAGCAGAGGTCGCCGGTCCCCGAACACACGTCGAGGCCGCGCTCGCCGGGCTGCACCCCCACCGTGCGGACCGTCCTACGGCGCCAGAGGACGTCGATCCCCAGCGACAGCGCGCGGTTGGCGCGGTCGTAGCCGGGGGCGACGTCGGCGAACATCTGTTGGATGGTGGCGGAGTCAGGCATTGGCTGCCGTGATTTTGCGCCACGCGAACGCCGATCACAAACGAAGAACGCCCGCTGCCACGTAAGTGACAGCGGGCGCTCTTCGGCCGCTGGGAGAGCGCAGCCCGCGCCCCGCCCAACGAGGGGCGCTACTGACGCCAGTAGTTAGACACGACGCGCACGCCCGGGACCGAGATGGTCGCGATGCGCGTGCCCGTGTTGATCTCGAACACGTCCACGTTGCCGACGTCCGAGAGCGCCACGAACAACAGGCGCGGCTGGACGGCCGGCGAGGGCGCGCCGTTCACCGTCTTGATGGCGTGCTTGCCCGAGTGGAAGTAGGGCGTCGTCGCGGCAGCGCCGAAGAACGGGCTCGCTTGGCCCGTCGCCGCCCCGAAGTTGATCAGGTCGTCGTGCGCCAAGTCGATGATGGAGTTGCCCGACATCAGGTCGACGAACGAGCCCGGCGCGGGCGTGCCGCCGATACGCTGCACGACGGTCCACTCCTTCTGCCGGTAGGTCGGCGGCAGGATGAAGCCGCCAGTCGCAGGGTTCAGCGGCTGCTGCCCGTTCGGCGTGCTCGTCAGGTTCAGGCGCGAGACCTGCGCGAGGCCGGTCTCGTCCGTGTGCCCGATCATCACGCCGCCGAGCGCCGTGTTGTAGTCGAGGATCATCGCCTGGGCCCGCGGGAACGTGACGTTCGTGACGGAGCCGATGATGTCGTTGAAGCCGATGCCGTTGACGCCGTCCGGCCCAGACTCGTAGATGGCGATCGTGCCGTTCGAGTTGAGGACGTAGGCGTAGTAGACGCCCGACGTGTTGCCGGTCGCCTGGTAGCGCTCGGTGACGACGAGGTCGATCGGCTGGTTCAAGAAGCCGCCCAGCGTGCGCCGCACCGTGAAGTCGAGCGCGCTGATGACGGTCAGCTGGTTCGCCTCAGAGGAGACGCAGAGGATGTCCTCGCCGTCCGGCTGCCACGCGACCCCGGTCGGGCCCGCATCGACGCGGGTCTCGCCGACAACCCGGTGGAAGTTCGGGCTCGTCGGGTCGATGTCGATGAACGTGACCGACGAGCTTGCGAAGTTGCTCACCGCGAGGCGCGTCATGTTCGGCGCGATCGCCATGCTGACCGGGTCAGAGAGCTGGATGGTGTCCAGCACCGTGAAGCGGTTGCTGTTCACGATCACCACCTGACGGTTGTCCCGGTCGAGCACGTAGAGGAAGTGGCCGACCTGCTGGCGCGACGTGAACGGGCAGAACGGCGGCGGCGGCGGCGGCGACGCCGGAGGCGGCTGCGGGCCGACGAACACGCCCATGAAGTTCGTGCCGTAGGTGCCGATCTCGTTTTGCACCGAGCTGAAGGGGTTGCCCACCAGCAGCAGGTTGAGGCCGACCGCGGCGCACGCCGGGGGGCCGGCCGTCACCAAGGCGCCGGTAGGACCCAGCGACGACTTGACCGCGGGCTCTTCGCCGAAGATCGCGCGGTTCGGGTTTGGCGGCGGGAAGACGAGCCGCGGCGGGTTCGGGATCGGCGGCTGCGTGATCGTGTTACCCGACTGGACGAGGCCCAACAGCTCGTTGACCTGGTTGGACCGCGACGCGTTGCGGTTGATGTTCTCGTTGTTGTAGATCAGGTCGAGCGGCGCGCCGATGTGGATGTCGGTCACGTCGCTGACGATCGGGTCGCGGAGCAGGCGCGTGCTGCCGTTGGTGTCCTGGGTCAGCGTCAACACGCCAGCTCCACCGGCGTCGAGGTTGGACGTGCCAGGCGCCATTGACGGGACGACACCGGGGACACCGATGTTGGGGTTGAGCGGCCAGCGCGTGTTGTTGATGTCGCCCGTGCCCTGGCCAAAGCCGTGCAGGTCGATCACGCTGACCCCGGGCTCGGCGCCGCCGATACCGACGTAGACGACCTCCGGCGCGACGGGCGCGTTGACCAAGCCCGGGCCGACCCCGGTCGAATACGAGGTCGTGACGAGGTTCCCGATCAGGTCGCCGTTCAGGCTGTTGATCGAGGTCGTCTGCACGGTCACGTCGACCTGTGAGTTGCCCGGCAGGTTGTAGGCGGGCCGGACGATGTAGTTCATCAGGTCGCCGAAGCTGACCGGGTCCGCGTAGTAGATGACCGGGAAGGTCGAGGCGGCCGAGGTCACCTGGAGGGAGACGCCGCCGGTCGGCGGCGTGAACAGCGACGGCTCGAAGAACGCGCCGACCTCGCCAGGCTGCACCGGCTTGTTGAACCGGACCAGGATCGAGCCCGTCGGGTCGATGCCGGTCTGGTTGTTCCCGGGGCTGATCTGCGGGATCGAGGTGTAACCCAAGACCTCCGGCGGGTTCGGGTCGGGGCCGACCGTCGTGGCGACGCCGACCTCTTGCTCGAGGATGTCATTCTCCGTGTCGCGCACCGCGTTGGTGACGATGAGGCGCAGGAGACGGTTGTCTGGGAACGTCTCCAGAGACTGCAGGTTGCCGTCGGTGTCCGCGACGAACGTGAACGACTTGTTCGAGACAAGGTCCGCGGCGCCAGGGTAGCTCGGGAAGCCAGCCGCGCGCGGATCGAGGACGTTGACGTTGTTGCCGTCGGCCTCGACCGCCTGCACCCGCACCAGCTGACCACCTTCGTTGAAGTAGGTGATGCCGTTGACGAAGCCGCGCCCGGGGACCGTGATGGTCGTCTCCGTGGCGGGGTCGTAGGCCAAGACCGTCAGCGCGCCGCCGAGCCCGGAGTTCGACTGGTCCGCCAGCAGGCTGCTGAGGATCGAGTCAGGGTCGAGCTTGTGCGAGAACGTGAAGTGCAGGAAGTGGTTGCCCGGGTCACCGTTGGGCAGCACCGCCGTCGTCGGCAAGGTGGCGACGGGGAGGACGCCGTTGCTGCCGTTCACGAACTGCTTGAGGGTCGCTTCGCTCTCGATGTTGACGACCGTCGACGTGGGGTTGCCGAACGAATCCGTCGTGCGAATGCGGTACGGGTAGACGCTGCCTGAGCCGGTGGAGATGCCGGTGACCAAGAAGGCGCCGCGGTTGTCCGGGTCACCCTTGGTGCCGCCGGTGCAGCCGTGGTGGATGGCGAGCAGGCCGGTGACCGCGAGTGCCGAGAAGGCGCGTACGGCGGGAGAAGCCGCGCGCGACCGATGCGAGGGGTTGGCTTTCATTTCGATGCGAATCCGCCCTGGACAAGGGCGACAGGGTCTACTCCGGGACGAGTCGAGCCAGAAGCCGTAGAACGTTACTCCTCCAGCATTTCCATGCAAGGGAACATCTCATGCTACGGCGCGGTTCACGCGCCCGGGCTGCCCAACTGCTCCGCAACTGGGATGCCAAACATCCGGCGACGGCAAATTGCCGGCGACAGCCCCGTCCAGCGCCGCGCGCCGCCCACCTTAATGATCCGCAAAGTATTTCGAAGCATATGTTTAGATTCAAATCGAAGCATGCACAGAGGGTCTGCGTGCGCAACCGCACGGCGTGCGCCAGCGCTCAAAGAGCGCTCGCCGCCGCGCCGTCAGCGCGACGCACCTTGCCGGACTCCGGCGATGCCCCCCCCTGCTCGCGCTGCTCGCCCTCGCGTTCTCGCTCAGCGTGTTCAGCCCCACCACCGCGCAGACCGCATCCACTTGAGCCCCGCCGGCGTGCAGGCACGGATGGACGCGCTGGTCGCGCCGGTGCGGGCGCTGCTCGATCGCTGAGCGCCCGCGGACATGATGGCCAGGGCGGTCGGCACGGAAGCGGCGATCTGCGAGCGTCGCGCTTGCGAGCCGCGCGTCGTCTACGCAGCGCACCTCGACGAGCCGCGAGCCCTGATGATCGACGGCGCCGGCACGCGCTAGCCGCGCGGGCTCCGCAGTCGACGACGCGCCTGATCCGCCCACCGAGAGTTCGGATCAAAGGTGAGATACGCCCGCCAGTGCTCCCGCGCGCGCTCAAACTCGCCGATCGCAGACAAGGCCTCGGCGAGGTTGAAGTGGGCGTCTGCGTAGTGCGGCACCAACTCGAGCGCGCGCTCGAGCGCCTCCACCGCGCCGCGCCCGTCACCGACCTCGCCGCGAACGATCCCGAGGTTGTTCCAAGCCTCGGCGTAGTCAGGCGCTCGCCCGATCGCAGCCACAAACTGGTCGACGGCCTGCTTTCGCTGGCGCAACTCGTAGTAGCAGTTGCCCAGGTTGAAGTGCGTCTCGGCCGAACAATCGGGCAGCGCGTGCTCGTAGGCGCGCGCCGCGTCCTTCAAGCGTCCCGCCGCCTCTGCCTCTACGCCGATGACGAACCAGTCCTGCGCCGTCCGCAGGCGCGGCAGCGCGGACTCGGAGTCTGAAGCAGC
>JAYYEE010000015.1:0-3128 GCA_036160175.1 Planctomycetota bacterium | reverse complement strand
CAACTGCCGTCAACCTCGCGTGGGCGCTGGATCGCTGCCTGCGCGCCTGTGAGGTCACGCCGACGGCGGCGACGCTGCTGCATGAGTCCGCCAGCATCCACGCGGACGAGGTCGCCATGGCGCGCGCCATAGGCATGCACGGCGCCGCGCTGATCCCCGACGGGGCGACGATCATGACGCACTGCAACACCGGGCGGCTCGCTACGGCCGGAGACGGAACGGCGCTCGCTGTCGTGTTCGCCGCGTGGCGCGAGGGTCGCCGTTTCGACGTCCTCGCCGGCGAGACGCGCCCCCTGCTGCAGGGCGCGCGGTTGACCGCGCTAGAGCTCAGCCGAGAGGGCATACCTGTCCGCGTCTGCGCCGACGGTGCAGGGCCAGGCCTGATCCAGCGCGGCGAGGTCGACCTCGTCCTCGTTGGCGCGGATCGCATCGCAGGCAACGGCGACGCTGCCAATAAGGTCGGGACTTACTCGCTGGCGTTGGCGTGCGCGGCGCGCGGCGTCCCGTTCTACGTCGTCGCCCCAACTTCGACGCTCGACGTCGGCATGGCCACGGGCGAGGAGATCCCTATCGAGGAACGCGACGCGCTAGAGGTCACTGAGCTGCTGGGCGAGAGAATTGCTCCAGAAGGCGTCGGTGCGCGGAATCCGGCGTTCGACGTCACTCCGCACCACCTCATCACCGGGATCGTGACGGACGCCGGGGTGCTGTCCCCGCCCTACAGTGGGCAGATCGCCGCCTTGATTAGTCGCTGAGCGCGCCGGCCGCGAGCATCACGAAGAGCGCGCCGCCCGCGGCGATGCGGTAGTAGGCGAAGAGGCGGAAGTCGCGCCGCCGCAGGAAGGCGAGGAAGGGTCGCACCACCACGAGCGCAGCGCAGAAAGAGACCGAGGTGCCGATGATCACCGGGACCAGCATGTCCGAGAGCGCGCCTCCGAGCGTGATGAGCTTTACTGTCGACGCGCCGTACAGGACTGGCAACCCAAGCAGAAAGGAGAACTCTGCCGCCGCGGTGCGCGAGAGCCCCAGCATCATCGCGCCGCCGATGCTCGCGCCCGATCGGCTGGTGCCGGGGATGAGCGCGAGGCACTGCCAGAAGCCGATGGCGAGCGCGGCCCGATAGCTAACGTCGGCGACCTCGAGACCCGAGGGTGCGCGGCCGTCGACGTGGCGCTCCAGCGCGAGCAGGAGGACTCCGCCGACCACCAGCGCGCCAGCGACGACCCAAGGAGAGAAGAGGTAGTCGTCGATGACGTCCTCGAGCAGCAGCCCTAGCGCAGCGGCGGGAGCGGCGGCGACGGCGATGAGATACAGCAGGTTCGGTCGCGCGTCACCGCGGCGACCGAGGGCACGTGCCGCCTCCACCAGCGGACGCCAATACAGCGCAAGGATCGCAGAGATCGCGCCCAGCTGGATCCCGATCGCGAACGCGTTCATCGCCGGGCTTGAGCCGAGGCCGAGCGCCCGCTGCGCGACGATCAGGTGGCCAGTGCTTGAGACGGGGAGGAACTCTGTAACGCCCTCCACCACCCCGAGCACGACGGCGTCGAGCCAACTCAGCAGGCCTCCCCCGCCGGCGGCAATCACAGGACTTGGTTAGGCGGCGTGTAGCTCAGGCCGAAGGCTTGCGCGACCGCTTCGTGCGTACATGTTCCGGCCAGCACGTTCGCCGCCGTGCCTAGCACATCGTCACGCGCCGCGTCAGCCGCGCCCATCTCCGCGAGCCGCTTGGCCCACGGGCTCGTCGCGTTCGTGAGGCCAAACGTCGACGTCCGCGGGACAGCGCCAGGCATGTTCGCTACGCAGTAGTGCAGGACGCCGTCGACGACATACGTCGGGTCGGCGTGCGTGGTCGGCTTGCACGTCTCAATGCAGCCGCCTTGGTCGACGGCGACGTCGACGACTACCGCGCCGTCCTTCATGATCGCGAGGTCTTCGCGCCGGATCAGCCGAGGCGCGCGTGCGCCCTGAACGAGCACCGCGCCGATGACGAGGTCTGCCTGCTGGATTTGCTCGCGAACGGCGATCGGTGAGCTGTGGAGCGTCTGGACGTTTGCGGGCATGACGTCGCTCAAGTAGCGGAGGCGATCTAGGTCGATGTCGAGCATCCGCACATCGGCTCCGAGGCCTGCCGCCATCTTCGCCGCGTTGGTCCCGACGACGCCGCCGCCGAGGATCACGACGGTCGCGTTGTCGACCCCTGGGATCCCGCCCATCAGCATGCCGCGACCGCCCATATGCTTCTCGAGGCAGACCGCGCCGACCTGGACGGACATGCGCCCAGCGACCTCGCTCATCGGCGTGAGCAGAGGCAGCGATCCTCCGTGCACCAAGGTCTCGTAGGCGAAGCAATGCGCTTTGGACGCGATCATCGCGTCGGTCAGCTGCTGGCTCGCCGCGAAGTGGAAGTAGGTGAAGAGGATTTGCGAGGGCTGGATCAGGCCGTATTCGGCGGGCAGCGGCTCCTTGACCTTGATGATCATCTCCGCTTCGCCGTAGACGGCCTCAGCCGAGTCGGCGATCTTCGCGCCGACAGCTTGGAACTCCTGGTCGCTGATGCCGGCGCCAGCGCCGCCGCCGCGCTCCACCAGCACGGTGTTGCCAGCCTCGACGAGGTCCAGCACCATCGCCGGCACCGCGCCGATGCGGTTCTCCTGCGGTTTGATCTCTTTTGGGACGCCGATGATCATGTGTTTGGTTCTCTTTGCGTGCGGAGAGCGGGCCAGGAAGATAGCGATCGGGGCCGCCTACTGCGAGCGTTCCAGGTCCGGCCGGGCGAGGTCTGGCGGATTCCCGCTCCTCTGACCCGGTTAATTGGCGGCTTCGTAGACGCGCTGCTCGAGGGCGGCGCGCTCCCCTCCGGAGAGCCCCGGCACCACGCAAAATGTGACCTGAAGCCCGCCGTCGCGGGCGTCGACCTGAGGGCCAGGTTCGCTCAGTATGCGCGGGTCTTTGCCGAGCGCGGACATCAAGGCGCCGCGTGTTCGGTCGTGGTTCGTAGCCGCGACGAACAGCGCCACCTGCTCCGCCTGGAGCGGGCCGCGCTCGTCGCCTGCATGCCCGCCTGCTGCGTCGGGCGCAGCCTCGGTTAGAGGATCAAGCGGCGCTCCAGGCCGCGGAGGGTCGCC
>JAYYEE010000014.1:0-3901 GCA_036160175.1 Planctomycetota bacterium | reverse complement strand
TGATGGAGGGCTACACCGACGTGATCGCCTGCCATCTGTCTGGGTTCCCCGGCGCGGTCGCGTCGCTTGGGACTGCGTTCACCGCGGATCACGCACGCATCGTCGAGCGCTTCGCCGACCAGGGGGTCGTGCTGATGTTTGACGGCGACCGCGCTGGACGGCAGGCTGCGGAGCGCGCGCACCGCGAGCTCGTCAACAGCCGCTTGTCGGTCCGCGTCGCGATGGTCTCCGACGGCAGCGACGACGCGAAGGACCCGGCAGACGTCGTCCTCGCGCGGCCTGGTGAAGACGCAGAGCTCGTGGTGGAGCGCCGGGGCCGCTTCGCGGACACCATCGACGGCGCTGAGGACGCGATGTCTGTCTGGTTCCGGTTGATGCGGCAGCGGCTCGACTTTTCCCAGCCGGCCGAGTTCGAGAAGGCGGCGCAAGAGTGCGCGCGCCTGCTAGAGCAGGTGGAGCAGCCGGTGCGTCAGGTGGCAATCCTTCGTGAGATGGCGCGGCACCTCGAGGTGCCGGAGAGCGGCCTCAAGCGCCTGATGCGCGACGCGCCGCGCAGTCGACCAGAGCAGGGGGCCGACGCAGAGCCTGACATTGACGGCGAGCTGCTGCCTGACCTACCAGACGTGCCCGCGCGTCCCACCAAGATGCAGCTCGCCGAGGCTCAGCTGCTGGCGTGTGTCCTCTCGCAGCCTGACCTGCTGGTCGAGCTCGACGTCGAGGAGACGCCGCTGCAGGTTCCTGCGGTCGGGACGCTGCTCGAGTGGGCTGCCGAGGGGCAAGCGATCGGGCGGACCGGCGGCGCCGAGCTGTTCCGCTACATGTTCTCACGGGCATCAGACGACCCTGCGATGCGGTCGATGTTGGCGCTCGCGCAGGAGCGCGCGGAGAAGATGGTTGACGCAGGCGAGGTCCTAAAGGGCATCCTCGCCGGCCGTCGCCGCGTGGCTGCGCAAGGGCAGCTGCGTGATCTCCGAGAGCAGCTGAGTCAAGCCATTCGCGCGGGCGACCGCGACGCCGCGGCGCATTTGCAGGCCCGCGTGATGGAGATGATGCGGCGCGATCGCCCGCGGGCCGCAGAAGCGGAGGCCGCGCAGCCAGCGGCAGGCGCGCCTCAGCGCCCGCTCCCAAGTTTCCTGGACCCGAACCGCGGCTCGTCCGCTGACTCGGGTCCGTCTCCCAACTCCTCCTCCGTCGACGGGCCCGCCTAGCCGCGCCGCCGCATGACGAACCGCTCCTCTAACTGCTGAACTAACCCCTAGCGGGCGCCTCCGTCGCAGGACGGTCAGCCCCACCGATGAGATATGGCCGCGAAGAACGAACTAGAGAAGAAGATCAAGGCGCTGATTAAGGCCCAGAAGAAGGTGGGCTCCGTCACGCTGGCTCAGCTCAACGCTGTGATGCCCGACGACATGACGTCGCCTGAGCACATCGAGTCCGCGATCGCGATGATCGAGGACGGTGGGCTCGACGTTGTCGAAGACGAGGCAGCGCAGAGGGCTGGCAAAAAGGGGCGTGACCGCAAAGGGGGCGACGACAACGAGGACGTCGACCTGACCCCGGACATGGACGTCGCGGAGCCGACCGAGGCCGAGTTGGCGGCGCCCGTGGTCGACATCACGGAAAAGATCGACGACCCGGTGCGCATGTATCTCACGCAAATGGGGGAGATCCCCCTGCTGACGCGAGAGGAGGAGATCTCGCTAGCGCGCAAGATTGAGCTGACGCGCAAGCAGTTCCGCAAGGAGGTGCTCTCCTCGGGGTTCGGTATGCGCAACGCGATTGACATCCTAGAGGACGTGCTCAAGGGGGAGCTCGCCTTCGACCGGACGCTCAAGGTGAACCAGCAAGATCCTGAGGTCGGCAAGGCGGACCTCTCGGACCGCCTCCCCGGCAACATCGAGACGCTGCGTCGCATCTACGAGGCGGCGCGCAGCGACTTCTCGGAGTTGTTCGCTGAGAAGGCCTCGAAGACGCGGCAGGTCATGCTCAAGCGGCGGATCTTCTCACGTCGACGCAAGGCTGTCGCCCTGATCGAAGAGTTGAACCTACAGGGCAAGAAGGTCCGCCCGATGATCGACCTGGTCGAGAGCCGCATCGCCGAGATGAAGCGGCTGCAGACCCGTCACGCTCGGTACCGCGGCGCGCAGCTTAAGAACCCAGACGCGATTGAGACGCTGCGGCGCCTCGACGAGCTGCAGCTCGACGGCCTCGAGTCGTTTGAGCGGATGTCGAAGCGCCTGGTCTTCCTTCGGACCGCGTACGCCAACTATGAGGACGCCAAGCGTAAGTTGTCTTCGGGCAACCTCCGCCTGGTCGTGTCGATCGCGAAGAAGTATCGGAACCGCGGGCTGTCGTTCCTGGACCTGATCCAGGAGGGCAACACCGGCCTGATGAAGGCGGTCGAGAAGTATGAGTACCGGCGGGGATACAAGTTCTCGACCTACGCCACTTGGTGGATTCGTCAGGCCATCACGCGCTCGATTGCGGACCAAGCGCGAACGATCCGGATCCCGGTGCACATGATCGAGACGATGTCGAAGCTGCGCAACGTCTCGAAGAAGCTGACCCAGCTGAAGGGCCGTGAGCCTGCGATCGAAGAGGTCGCCGAGGCGGCGCAGGTCTCGATCGACGAGGCCAAGCGCGTGATGAAGATCAGCAAGCACCCGATCTCGCTGGACCGCCCGATCGGAGACTCCGAAGACAGCTACTTCGGGGACTTTATCGAGGACGAGTCGGTCGAGTCACCGGTGCAGTCGGCGAGCCGCGAGATGCTCAAGGACCGCATCGAGTCGGTCTTGGACACCTTGACGTTCCGAGAGCGCGAGATCATCAAGCTGCGCTACGGCATTGGCGACGGCTACACCTACACGCTTGAGGAGGTCGGTCGGATCTTCCGCGTTACGCGGGAGCGGGTGCGCCAGATCGAGGCCAAGGCGGTGCGGAAGCTGCAGCACCCGGTGCGGGCTCGGCGGCTCGGCGGCTTCTTCGATAACGCGGCTGGGGAGCACGCCTGAGGCCAGCTCTGGGGCGCCGCTGGCGGCCCCTGGGCGGCTTTGGCGGCGGACCTCCAGGAACTAGCGCCCTGGAGCTTGAGCAGAAGGAGCGCACGGCTAGACTGCTCGCGCGCGGATCGCAGGGATCTGCGCGCCGCTGAACTCCGTGCACGAACACGTCCAGAAGCTCCTCGATCTCCAGAAGGTCGACCAAGAAGTCACCTCCCTCACAAAGGACCTCGATCAGTTGCCTGCTGAAGAGGCTAAGCGGAAGCGTCGGCTCGAGCATCTCGAGCGCGCCGCTACCGAAGCGGCAGCGGCGCTGCAGAAGGCCGAGGTGGAGTCTCGGAGTTGCGACAGCGCTTCGCGTGCGGCCGACGAGCAGATAACCAAGCTCAATGAGCGGTTGAACGTGGTGCGCAACAACGCCGAATACCAAGCGACGTTGTTTGAGATCGAGTCAGTTCGCAAGGACCGGGATCAAGTGCAAGACGACGGGCTCCAGCTGCTGGAGCAGATGGACGCGCTGAAAGACGCTGCGGCGTCGTCGCAGCATGCTTACGAAGAAGAGCGCGGGGTCTTCGAAGGGTTCCTGGCGGAGGCGGACGCGCTGCGCGCAGAGCGCGCAGATGAAGTGAATGCGGCGCGCGCCAAGCGAGAAGCGGCGGCCGCCGGGATCCCGCCGGACCTGCTGCGGGAATATGAGGGCCTCTACAAGACGCGCGACCACATGGCCGTCGCCGCGGTTGAGGGCACCTACTGCCAGGGCTGCTTCAATAAGGTCACGATGAACGACGTCGCTAAGCTCATGGGCGCTTCGGCCGTCGTGCGCTGCGGGTCATGCCAGCGCATCCTCTTTAAGCCGGGCGCGTAGGCCGCCTTCCTCGTCGATGGCGCGCCAGATTCAC
>JAYYEE010000013.1:0-5434 GCA_036160175.1 Planctomycetota bacterium | reverse complement strand
CAAGCACAGCCCGATCTGTCCGATCAGCGCGACCGCGCGCGCCGAGTATAAGCTGTTTCAGCTCGACCACCCGGACGCGCCCACGGTCTTCGTCGACGTCGTCGCGTCGCAGCCGCTCGCGCGCGCCGTCGCCGAGCGCAGCGGCGTCCGCCACGAGTCCCCGCAGGCCATCCTGTTCGAGGCTGGTGCGGCCACCTGGAACGCCTCACACAGCGCGATCACCAGCGCCGCGCTCGCTGCAGCGTGGGCTCCGAGGTGCTAGTCGGGCGCGCGACCGCATAGGATAGGCCGGTGCTCGCCTCCGCCCTCACCCTCGCCGCCGCCTTCATTCCGCAGGAACCGTCCCCCGGCATCGACCGCGAGCTGGCCAGAGCGCGCGCGGCGACCGTCAAGGACGTCGAATACGACCTGAGGTTCGCGCTCGGCGACCGCCTGGACGCCGTGTCCGGGTCGATCTCGATGCGGTTCCAGTTCCGCGAGGTAGGCGCGCGCGCCCCCCTGATCTTGGACTTCGACGGCGCGTCGATCTCCGACGTGACGGTCAACAACCGCCCGGTCGAGCTCGAGCGTCGCTTCAACCACTTGGTCATCCCGGCCGAGCTGCTCGGCGACGGCGTCAACGGCGTGACGGCGAACTTCACGTCGGCCGTCGCGCCGACCGGCACTCCCCTGACCGTCTACCGAGACCAAGCCGACGGCCAGGAGTACTACTACACGCTCCTCGTCCCCGCCGACGCGCACCGCTTGTTCCCGTGCTTCGACCAGCCCGACTTGCGCGCGCGCTACCGCCTCGAGCTCGACGTCCCCGCGACGTGGACCGCGGTCGCTAACACGGCGATGGTCGACCCGGATGACCCGGAGCCAGCCCCAGCGCCAGACGGGCGGCTCTTCCGCTTCGAACAGAGCAAGCCGCTGCCCACCTACCTGTTCGCGTTCGCGTGCGGGCCGTTCGCCGAGCTGACGCCGCCGCATCCGCGCGTCCCAGGGGTCACCACGGCTGCGCCGATGCGGATCCTGCTGCGCGGCTCGAAGCTCCCCGACGTCGACCGCGACGCGCTCATCGGCCTCCACCACGACGGCCTCGCGTGGCTCGCCAAGACGTTCGACGTGGCCTACCCGTTCGACAAGCTCGACCTCGTGCTGCTCCCCGGCTTCCCCTACGGCGGGATGGAGCACGCGGGCGCGATCTTCTACCGCGAGTCGTCGCTCGTCTTTGACCACGCGCCGACGGTCGACGAGCAGGTGCGGCGCAGCACGCTGGTCTACCACGAGCTCAGCCACCAGTGGTTCGGCAACCTCGTGACGATGAAGTGGTTCGACGACCTCTGGCTCAAGGAGGGCTTCGCGACCTTCTTTGGGTACCGCGCCATGGCGGCGCTCGAGCCCGGCCAACGCGCGTGGCTCCGCTTCTTGCAGCGCGTGAAGCCGCGCGCTTACGCCGTCGACGCCACGCCGGGCACGACGCCGATCTTCCAGGAGCTGCAGAATCTCGCCGACGCCAAGTCCGCCTACGGCGCGATCGTCTACAACAAGGCGCCGGCGGTGCTGCGCGCGCTGTTTTCGCAGCTCGGCCCCGACGTCTTCCGCGTCGGCGTGAAGCGGTTCTTGGAGAAGCACGCCTATGGCAGCGCGACCTGGCAAGACCTCGCCGCGGCGCTCGAAGGCGCCGCAAGGCGGGACCTCGGCCGCTGGTCCGAGCGCTGGCTGCTCGCGCCGTCGATGCCGCAGGTGCGCGTAGCGTGGTCGACCGATGAGGGCGGCGACGTCCTCTCAGCGGAGGTGACGCAGCGGCCGCTTGGCGGCGAAGGCTCGTGGCCCATGGATCTGGAGTTGATGATCTTCGATCAAGACGGCGGGCGCGCCACGCTGACCGTCTCCACTGACGCCGCGAGCGCGCCGATCCCTGAGCTGAGCGGGCGCGCGGCGCCCGTGGCGATCCTCGCCAACCCCAAAGACGTTGCCTACGGCCAGTTCGTTCCTGGCGCGACCAGCGTCGATTGGCTGCTCAAGCACCTCCCTGCAGAGCCCGACCCGCTGGTCCGCGCGTGCGGAGCGACCGCGCTCTACGAGGCGGTGCGCGAAGCCGAGCTCGACCCGGCGCGCTTCGCGGAGACGCTGCTCGCGATGCTCGCGGTGGAGGCCGACGCCGACTCCCATCGGTGGCTGCTCTCACGATTGGGGACCTGCCTCTCCAGGTACATGACCCCGGAGCGCAGCGAGGCGCTCTGGAAGCGCGCGGTCAACCTGCTGCTCGCGCAGCTGGCCGACGGCGAGGCCAGCGGGCGCGAGCTCTCGATCTTCCGCTTCCTCGCGCGGCGCAGCGCCGCCCCGGAGGTGCTCGACGCCTGCCGGCTGGTCGCGCGCGGCGCAGCAGAGTTCGCCGGCCTCGCGCCGGGCCGACGAGACCGCTTCCTCGCCGCGGCTGCCCTGCTCGCCGCCGACGAGGACGACGGCAGCTACGCCGCCTTACGCGGCGCGTTCGGCGACCAAGACGTCGGCAAGGACGCGTTTTTGACCGAGGCTGCCACGCCGACCGCCGACAGCAAAGCGCGCTACTGGACGCAGTATCTACAGCTCGGCGCGCCGCCGGAGCAGTGGACCCAGGACAGCCTGAGCTACTTTCACTGGCCGGGGCAAGCGGCGCTCACGCTGCCCTATTTGCGCAAGGCGCTCGACCAGGTCGATTGGGTCAAGCAGCACCGCCGCATCTTCTTTATGCCCGCATGGCTCGACGCGTTCGTTAACGGACACAGCACCTCGGAGGCGCTGGCGATCGTCGACGCGTTCTTGGCGGAGGCGCGGCTGAGCCCTGACGTCCGCAGGAAGCTCCTGCAATCGCGGGACGGCTTAGCCCGGGCGGTCCGGATCCGCGAAGCGTTCGCGAAGTAGCCGCCGTGCGCGTAGGCTCGCGCCGATGAAGTTCACCTTCGTCGCAGAATCCAAGGCGCTGCGCAGCGCCGACCACCTGCTGGTCGTCGCGCCCGCCACCACGTTCGGGCCGCGTAGCCGCGCCCTCTCCTCGCTGAAGAAGCTGCTCGACGGTCCGACCGCGGACCTCGTCATGCAGCTCGGGCGGGAGGCGACCGTCGGCCTGCTCGGCGGCAGCGCGACCTCGCTGCAAGGCAAGCAGCGGGTTACCGTCGGCGTCCTGCCAGCCAGCGTGTCCCGCCACGCGTCCGAGGCGCGCGCGGAGTCAGTGCGCAAGCTGACGGCCGCAGCCGGGCTGCGCCGCGGCAAGAACGCCGCCTTGCTCTGCCTCGACGACGCGGCGCACGAGCTCGCCGCGTGCAACGCCGTCGGGCGCGCGCTGCCGGACTTCACGCTCAAGAGCGGCAAGCAGGCGACAGCGACGCTCGCGATCGCCTGCGCGCTGCCTGACGGCGCGTTCGTCAAGGTCAGCGCGAAGACCAAGGACGTCGTGCAGCGCGCGCGGGAGGCGGCCCGCTTCGTCGACATGCCGCCCACCGACCTCAACCCTGGCGCGTTCGCGGCCGCAGCGAAGAAGCTCTTGCGCGCTGTCCCCGGCGTGAAGGTCACTGAGGTCGTCGGCGACGCGCTGCTCAAGAAAAAGCTCGGCGGCATCCACGCGGTCGGACGCACCGCCCTGTCCGCGCCGCGCATGCTGGTCGCGACCGCCAACCCCACGAAGAAGAAGCACATCGCGCTGGTCGGCAAGGGCGTCACCTACGACACCGGCGGCCTGCACCTCAAAGGGCGCGGCGCGATGGAGACGATGAAGGCCGACATGGGCGGCGCGGCGGCGGTGCTCGGCGCGTTCCTGGCGCTAGCCAAGCACCACAAGAAGCACAAGCTGACGCTGGTGATGTGCCTCGCCGAGAACGCCATCGGGCCCGACGCCTACAAGCCGGACGACGTCGTGACGATGCACTCCGGCAAGACGGTCGAGATCAACAACACCGACGCCGAGGGGCGCCTGCTCCTCGCCGACGGCTGCAGCTACGCCGCGCGCGTGCTCAAGGCAGACACCGTGCTCGACGCGGCGACGCTGACCGGCGCCCAGGGCGTCGCGACGGGCCAGCACTTCGGCGCGGTCGTCAGCAACGACGACGACGTCGAGCAGGCCCTGTGCGCAGCTGGCCGCAGCAGCGGCGACATGTGCTGGTCGCTGCCGTTCGCGCCGGAGTTCTTCCGCTCGGAGTTCGCGAGCCCCATCGCCGACATGCGCAACTCGGTCAAGAACCGCAGCAACGCGCAGGTCAGCTGCGCAGCGGAGTTCATCCACTGGAACGTCGACGGCAGCGGCGCCCGCTGGGGCCACGTCGACCTCGCGTATCCGGCCTTCCGCGGCAACCGCGGCACCGGCTACGGCGTCGCGCTGCTGGTCGACGCCGTGCAGCGGCTCGGCTAGGAGGCGATCGCAGCCGCTCAGCCGCGGTCGCAGAGCTCGCGGTAGTTGCAGCGGCTGCAGCTGCGGGCGTCGTCGGTCATCGGGAAGTCGGCGGGGTCGCCCGCCGACTCGTCGGCGTTGAAGTGCAGCGCGCGCATCTCGGCGAGCGACGCGAGGATGCGGGCGTAAGCCTGGTCGAGGCCCTCGCGGCCCGGCCGCACCTCGGTGACGACCCGGTCCTTGAGGTAGGCGTCGTAGCCGACGACCCGGTCAGGGTCCGCGCCCCAGAAGTCGCGCGCGTAGCCGGCGTAGACCTCGAGCTGGAAGGCGTCGGCGTCGCGCGGGCTGCCGGTCTTCCAGTCCCAGATGTGCACAACGCCGTCGTCGTCGCGGTAGGCGAAGTCCGGAACGGCGTAGACCTTGACGCCCTCGACGTCGAAGGTCGACATGTCCTCACACGAGAGCCAGCTCGCGGGATCGCACGTGCGCACGCCTTCGAGCTCAGGCATCTCGAGGAACGCCGCGAGGCTGTCGCGGATGCGGTCGGCGTAGGTCTTGCCGTAGCGCGCGGCCTCACCGGTCGCCTCGTCGATCTGCGGCTCCTCGTAATGGTGCTCAGCGAGGTGCGTGATCTTGGCGGGGCGCTCCTGCCAGCGGCCGTCGCGGGAGTCGCGGTAGTGTCCGCGCAGCTCTCTGACGGCCTGCTCGACGAACGCAGCAGGCTCAGGCGTCGAACCCTCGTCCCGGCGCTGCTCAAACCAGCGCTGGATCGCGTCGTGCGCGATCGCGCCCGCGAGCATCGGCATGCGCGTCATCTTCTTGAGCAGCCACGCCTGGCGACGCGGCGGATCGCTGCGCTTGTTCCAGCCGAGCCAGGAGCCGTAGTAGTCCCAGTAGTAGCTGCGCGGGCACTCTTGGAGCGTGCCGGCCCGCGACGCCGACCACGACAGCTCGTGCTGGATGCGGAAGCCCATCGGAGAAGAGCCGGGCGCGCCCTATTCGGGCGCGCGGTTGCGCGTGTAGTAGCCGACGCCGTGCAGGAGCTCGGCGCCGCCGTCCGCGGCGCGCACGCCGGGACAGTCGACC
>JAYYEE010000012.1:0-4759 GCA_036160175.1 Planctomycetota bacterium | reverse complement strand
GGGCGAGACTGAGGACAGCATCATCGCGGACCTCGCGGTGGCTTGCGGCACGGGACAGATCAAGACCGGCGCGCCGTGCCGCAGCGACCGGGTCGCGAAGTACAACCAGCTGCTCCGCATCGAGGAGTTGCTCGGCGAGGCCGCGATCTACGGTCTCTGAGCGACAGCCTTCCCTTGCCACGGCAGCCTCCCCGCCGTGACAGCGGCCCGCCGCGCGGCAGACCGGCCCGCGGCAAACGGAAGTATGCCAGGCGCGCGCGAAGCGTTAGTCTGCCCGCCCCAGACAGGCAGCTTGCCTCTCGGCAACGGCACCATGAACCGCGACGCCTTCCTCTCCGACAACTGCCCAGCGATGGGCATCTACGAGACGCTCTACGCCTTCAAGGACGCCTACGGCGAGTTCATGGGCAGCCCTGGGACGCACCCGTGGTCTCAGGGGTTCCCGCTCACCACGCCGCTGCCAGGCGGCCCCGATCTCCCCGCGAGCGTTGACGTGACGTGGGAGGACCGCTTCTACCCTAAGGCCTGGGGCCACCCCCGCCTGCGGCAAGCGATCGCGGATCACTACAACAACTTTTACGGCTCGAGCATTACGCCCGAGAACGTCATGGTGTTCGCCGGGGGCCGCCCCGGCATCTACGCGGTGCTCGCGTTCCTTAAGCGTCACATCGAGGTCCGCATCGGCAACGTCGAGTGGCCCGCCTACCTCGACATCATGACGCAGACGGAGACCAATTGGCGCGTCGTCCCCTTCACTCGAGAGAACGGGTTCCACCCGCCGAACTCGGCCTACTTCGACCGTCAGGGCCTCAACGCGAAGACGCACCTGATGCCGATCATCTCCAACCCTGGCAACCCGACTGGTCACACGCGCCACGGCGCTGAGCTCGAAGAGCTGATGGCCATGGCGGAGCAGCCTGGCAACGGCATCTTGCTGGACGAAGCCTACGAGATGTTCCACGAGTCCAGGGGCGTCAGCGGCATCCGCTACGTCAAGGACCTCGACAACAGCAACGTCTTCCTGGCTGGCGCCACCACAAAGGGCCTGCAGTGCCCCGGCATCCGCATCGGCTGGGTCGTCGCCAGCAAGCGCAACGTCGAGACCATGTCCAACTTCTCGAGCTTCGGCATGGGCGGCGTCAGCCACCCGTCGCAGCTCTACGCGGCGGAGCTGCTCGAGCCGACGCGGGTCGCGCAGGCGCGCGAGGCGGTCGCCAGCCACTACGGGATGCAGCGGGACCGCTACGGCAAGGCGTTCGCCGAGATGGGTCTGAAGGTCCACACGGGCGACGGCGGCTTCTACCACTGGCTGGAGCTGCCAGAAGGCCTCAACGCGCACGAGCTCAACCGGCGCCTGTTCCCTCACGGCGCGGCGATCCTCAAGGGCTTCGACTGCGACATGGCGCGTCCGCACAGCAAGAACCCCAGCTACGAGTGCCCGTACGACTCGTTCTTCCGGTTCTCGTTCGGCCCGTTGCTGCCAGAGACCTTCGAGTCGGACGTCGCGATCCTCAAGCGCGTGCTCGACGAATACCGCGCCGACGCCAGCTGAGGAGCGGCCCTGACGAGGCCGCGACGCCGGAATCAGAGCGGCCGCTATCAGTTCTCTGCGCCAGGGGTTACGCTCTGTAGACCGAGAATGCGCGCGCGCCCGACCAAGGAGAACCGCTTCCCGCACTGGGTAGCCCTGATGAGCCTCGGCTTCGCCTTGACGCTCTTCCTCGCCAACACGGTGCCCGCCCTCCGCGAGCGCGACGGCCTCGAAGACGTGGAGGTCGAGCTGTCCGACCTCGTCGCGCGCTACGAAGAGGCCATCCGGCAGACGCAGCTCGGAGCAGGCAGCGCCAGTGAATACGACCTGCAGTCGCTGCTCGTCGCGATCGACCACCTCGGATACACGCCGAGCGAGCTGTCCCGCGCTTACCCCGAGGCCCCGCAGCGCGACGACCCAGAACGACCTCGTTGAAGTTGAAGTTTCTGCGCGCCAGCCGCGTCACCCTGACGTCCAGCCCCGGCGCGCCTCTCCACGCATCCGAAGAGACCACCCGAAGCGAAGACATCCCTGAGCAACGCCGCCATCGCCGCGACGCCGGGACGACCCCTACCTGAAGCCATGAGCCAAGAACCCAGCAAGCAGGACCTCGAGCAGGTCGAGAAGCTCCGCACCGCATACGCCTCCATGAAGGAGGAGATCAAAAAGGTCATCGTCGGCCAAGAGCACGTCGTGGACGAGCTGTTCATGGCGCTGTTCTGCCGCGGCCACTGCTTGCTCATCGGCGTCCCTGGGCTCGCCAAGACCCTCTTGATCTCGACGCTGTCGCGCGTGCTCTCGCTCGACTTCAACCGGATCCAGTTCACGCCGGACCTCATGCCGACGGACATCACGGGCACGGAGGTGATTCAGGAGGACAAGGCCTCAGGCACGCGGGAGTTCAAGTTCCTGCCGGGCCCCATCTTCGCCAACGTGATCCTCGCGGACGAGATCAACCGAACGCCGCCGAAGACCCAAGCAGCGCTCCTCGAGGCGATGCAGGAGTATCAGGTCACCGTCGCCGGCGAGCAGCATGCGCTGAAGAAGCCGTTCTTCGTGCTCGCGACCCAGAACCCGATCGAGCAAGAAGGCACCTACCCGCTGCCTGAAGCGCAGCTCGATCGCTTCATGTTCATGGTGAAGGTCGACTACCCCAGCGCCGAAGAGGAGCGTGAGATCCTCCGCCGGACCACCGAGGACCGCGACGTCGAGATCCAGCCCGTGCTCGGAGCCGACGAGATCTTCGACCTGCAGAACATCGTCCGCCGCGTGCCGATCGCCGACGCGGTGCTCGACTACGCCTTGCGCATCACGCGCCAGACCCGCCTGACGACCGGCGACGCTCCCGAGTGGGTCACGGAGTGGCTGCAATGGGGCGCAGGCCCGCGGGCCAGCCAAAACCTCGTCCTCGGCGCGAAGGCGCACGCCCTGCTGCAGGGCCGCTTCTACGTCGCGGCGGAGGACATCCGCGCAGTCGCCAAGCCAGTGCTGCGCCACCGGCTCATCACCAGCTTCGCTGCCGAGGCCGACGGCGTCACCACGGACAAGGTCATCGAGCGGCTGCTGGACGAGACCCAACCCAACGACAGCGCGGTGCTCAACGACGGCAAGCTGCCAAAGGTCGTCTCCCAGTAGGCGTCGCGAGGAGCGCCTATGCCCGCGGGATGCGTAGGCAGGAGTCTCCCCGCCCCGCCAGGCGCCTAGATCCACGAGAGCAGCATGACCGAAACGCCAACCAACTACCTCGACCCGAGGGTGCTCGACAAGGTCGCCCGGCTGGAGCTCCGCGCGCGGCTCGTCGTCGAAGGCTTCGTGACCGGCATGCACAAGTCGCCCTACCGCGGGTTCTCGGTCGAATTCGCGCAGCACCGCGAATACGTGCCCGGCGATGACCTGAGGCACCTGGACTGGAAGATCTACGGCAAGGCCGACCGCTTCGTCATCAAACAGTACGAGGAGGAGACGAACCTCCGCTGCCACCTGTTCCTTGACCAGTCTGAGTCAATGAACTACGCGGCCGACGACTCGATGTCGAAGTTCGACTACGGCGCGACGGCGTGCGCGTCGCTCGCCTACATGGTCCAACAGCAGGCTGACGCTGTCGGCCTGACCTTGTTCGACGAGACCGTCGCCACGCAGGTCCCGCCGTCGAACACCCGGCAGAGCCTCGGCAACCTCTTCCAGTCACTCGAACAGGCTCAAGCGCGGGAGCAGAAGACCCGCATCGGCGCTGTGCTGCACGAGCTCGCAGGCCAGCTCCGCCAGCGGGGCATGGTCATGATCTTCAGCGACCTGTTCGACGACCCTGCGACCGTCCTCCAAGGCCTGCGCGAGATCCGCAGCCGAGGCCACGACATCGTCGTCTTCCACGTGCTGGATCACGACGAGCTGGAGTTCCCGTTCGAACGCATGACCATGTTCGAGGGCATGGAGCAGCTCCCTGAGCTGCTGTGCGACCCCAAGTCGCTGCGTGACGCCTACCTCGCCGAGGTCAACGGGCACGCCGAGGAGCTGCGCAAGGGCTGTCTGTCGCAGCGCATCGACTATGTGCGCGTCGACACCGCCAACCCGCTGGACGTGGTCTTGACGTCCTACCTCAGCGCGCGCGCGGCGCGCAGCAAGCGCAACAAGTAACCAGCGAGCGTGCAGTTTCTAAATCCAGCCCTGCTCGCCGGCACGCTGCTGTTCGCGGTCCCGCTGCTGATCCACCTGCTGAACCGCCAGCGGCATAAGCGCCGCCCATGGGCGGCCATGGACTTCCTGCTGCGGGCTTACCAGAAGCAGCGGAATCGCCTGCGCAATGAGAACCTGCTGCTGCTGCTGCTCCGCTGCCTGATCCCGATCCTGCTCGCGCTCGCGATCGCGCGGCCCGTGCTGCAGGAGGCCGCGTCGCTGCTCGCAGGCGGCGGCGGCGTGCACCACGTGTTCATCCTGGACGCCTCCTACAGCATGGGCGTCCGGCAGGACGGCGCGCGCTCGCCGTACGATCGCGCCCGCGCCATGGTCGGCCGCGCGATCGATCGCTTCGAGGCCAACCCCAACCGCAACGACAAGGTGACGCTGGTGCACGCCGGCGTCCGACCGCGCTTCCTCGTCCGCGCCGACCTCAACCCGGCCGCCGCGCGCGCCGCGTGGCTGCAGACCTACCAGCCGGCTGACGCCGCGTCCGATCTAAGCGAAGCGGTCTCGCAGGTGCTGGACAGCTTGGAGGAGTCCAAGGACCCCCTG
>JAYYEE010000011.1:0-11121 GCA_036160175.1 Planctomycetota bacterium | reverse complement strand
AACGGCCTCGTCCGCTCGCCGGGCGGCTACCTCGGCGAAGACGCGGACGTGCTGTTCGACTTCATCCACAGCGGCCACCCCGACAAGCGCGACTACTGCAACGAGAAGGTCCGCGACGAGCTGCTGCTCGCGAACCTGGACCGCGTCACCGGGGACTACAGCGACTTCTGGGCAGGCCGGGACTACCTCAACGACCTCGGGCCGATGAAGGCAGCGTGCCTGATGGCGCACGCCTTCAACGACTGGAACGTGATGCCGGAGCACAGCGTGCGCATCTACGCGGCGCTCAAGCAGAAGGGCTTGCCGTGCATGGCGTATTTTCACCAGAACGGCCACGGCGGGCAGCCGCCGCGCGAGCTGGTGAACAAGTGGTTCAGCAAGTTCCTCTACGGCGTCGACAACGACGTGCTCGACGGGCCGCGCGCCTGGATCGTGCGAGAGGAGGATCGCCGCAACAACCCGACCAGCTACGAGGACTACCCGAACCCCGCGGCGGAGCCAGTGGTGCTTCGCCCCAGCGGTGACGGCGGCAAGGTAGGCGACCTCTCGGCGGGCGTTCCGGCGGCCAGCGAGCAAGGGCTGGTCGACGACGTCGCCAAGGCGGCCAAGGACCACGCCCTTGCCGAGGCCTCTGAGCACCGCCTCCTGTTCGCGACCGCGGAGCTGAAGGAGCCGCTGCACGTCTCCGGGACCGCGCGGCTCAAGATCCGCGTCGCCTCGTCGAAGCCCGCGTGCAACCTGTCGATCATGCTCGTCTCGCTCCCGTGGGAGCGTTCGCGCAGGATCACCGACAACGTCATCACGCGCGGCTGGGCAGACCCGCAGAACCACAAGTCGCTGCGCGAGAGCCAGCCGCTCAAGCCTGGCGCCTACTACGACCTGGAGTTCGACCTCCAGCCCGATGACCAGGTGATCCGCGCAGGACAGAAGATCGGCCTGATGATCTTCTCCAGCGACCCCGAGCACACGCTGCATCCGAAGGCTGGCACCAAGCTCACGGTCGACCTCTCGGCGACCCAGCTGACGCTGCCGGTGGTGGGCGGCGCAGCCGCCTTCGGCAAGGCGACGGGCGCGAAGTAGCGCGCCGCTCTGTGCGGCCGTCGGCGAATGCCGACGGCTACATGTTGCGTCGGTACTGCCCGCCGACGGCGTAGAGCGCCTGCGACATCTGGCCGAGGCTGCAGTTCTTGGCGGCGTCCATCAGGCTCGCGAAGACGTTTTCGCCGGCCAGCGCCGTCTGCTGCAGCGCGGCCAGCGCGGCCGCGGACTCGAGGCCGCTCGCGGCCTGGTGGCCCTTGAGGTCGTCGATCTGCGCCCACTTCTCGGCGTCCGTAGATCGCATCACCTCGCGGACGACCTGGATCGGGGAGCCGTCCTTACCGAGGAAGGTGTTCACGCCGATGATCGGCATCTCTCCGGACGCCTTCTTGCCCTCGTAGAGCATCGACTCGTCCTGGATCTTCGAGCGCTGATACATCGTCTCCATCGCGCCGAGCACGCCGCCGCGCTCGCTGATGCGCTCGAACTCCTGGTAGACGGCTTCCTCGACGAGGTCGGTCAGCTCTTCGATCACGAACGAGCCCTGCAGCGGGTTCTCGTTCTTCGCGAGCCCGAGCTCGTTATTGATGATCAGCTGGATCGCCATCGCGCGGCGCACAGACTCCTCGGTCGGTGTCGTGATCGCCTCGTCATAGGCGTTGGTGTGCAGCGAGTTGCAGTTGTCGTAGATCGCGTAGAGCGCCTGCAGCGTCGTCCGGATGTCGTTGAAGTCGATCTCTTGCGCATGCAGAGAGCGGCCCGACGTCTGGATGTGATACTTCAGCATCTGGCTGCGCTCGTTGCCGCCGTACTTGAGCTTGATGGCCTTGGCCCAGATGCGCCGAGCGACCCGGCCGATCACTGCGTATTCGGGGTCGACGCCGTTGCTGAAGAAGAAGCTGAGGTTGGGTGCGAAGTCGTCGATCTTCAGCCCGCGAGACAGGTAGTACTCGACGAACGTGAAGCCGTTGCTGAGCGTGAACGCCAGCTGCGTGATGGGGTTCGCGCCCGCCTCCGCGATGTGGTAGCCGCTGATCGAGACGGAGTAGAAGTTGCGCACGCCGGTCTCGGTGAAAAACTGCTGCACGTCGCCCATCATCCGCAGCGCGAATTCGGTCGAGAAGATGCAGGTGTTCTGCGCCTGGTCCTCTTTGAGGATGTCGGCTTGGACGGTGCCGCGAACGGTCTGGAGCGCCTTGCTGGAAAGCTCGGCGTAGACGTCGGCGGGGACCACTTGGTCGCCGGTCACGCCGAGCAGCAGCGTGCCGAGGCCGTCATGGCCCTGGGGCAGCTCGCCGCGGTACCGCGGCCGCGGTAGCCCCTTGGCCGCGTAGAGCTCGTCGATCTTGCGGTTGGCCTCTTCGACCTTCCCGTTCTCCTGCAGCCATCGCTCGCACTGTTGGTCGATGGCCGCGTTCAGGAAGAACGCCAGCAGCATCGGCGCGGGGCCGTTGATCGTCATCGAGACCGAGGTGACCGGCGAGCAGAGGTCGAAGCCTGAGTACAGGCGCTTGGCGTCGTCGAGCGTGCAGATGGACACGCCCGCGTTGCCGACCTTGCCGAGGATGTCCGGTCGTTCATCCGGATCCTCGCCGTAGAGCGTGACGCTGTCGAACGCCGTGGACAGCCGCTTGTAAGGCTGGCCGAAGGAGAGGTAGTGGAAGCGCTTGTTGGTGCGCTCAGGGCCCCCTTCGCCTGCAAACATGCGCGTGGGATCTTCGCGCGTGCGCTTCAGCGGGTAGACCCCGGCGGCGTACGGGAAGCGTCCAGGGACGTTCTCGGTGAGCAGCCAGCGCAGGCGCTCGCCATAGCTCGCCCATCGCGGCATCGCGACCTTCGGGATCCGTAGCCCCGAGAGCGACGTCGTGTGGTTCTCGACCTGGATCTCACGATCGCGGACGCGGAAGACGGAGTGCTCGGCGTCGAGCCGCGCACAGTCGTCGTCCCAACTCTCCAACATCGCGTGGCACTCTGGCGCGAGCTCACCTCGGACCCGTTCGAGCTGCTCCAATACCGGGCCGCGAGCCGCCTCAGGGAGCTCGGCGGCGGCCTTCTCAAGCACGTAGCAGCGCTCGGCTACGGCTGCCTGGGCGCGTGCCCATGCGTCGTATTCGCGGTTGGTCTCGACGATCTCGGCGAGATAGCGGACGCGATCGCCTGGGATGACGTGCGTGCCGTCCGGTTCACCGGTGCGCAGCTCGGCGTGGCTCTCGAACTTGCCGGGGCGCAGGCCGTTGAGCTTCTCGGCGATCGCGCGATACAGGGTGTTGGTCCCTGGATCCGCGAAGGTCGCGGCCATCGTTCCGAAGACCGGCATCGTCGCGGCGTCGACGTCAAAGGCCTGGCGATTGCGCTGCACCTGCTTCTTGACGTCGCGGAGGGCGTCGCGTGCGCCGCGCCGGTCGAACTTGTTGATCGCGACGAGGTCGGCGTAGTCCAGCATGTCGATCTTCTCGAGCTGGCTCTGGGCGCCGAACTCGGGCGTCATGACGTAGAGCGAGGCGTCGGCGTGCTCGACGATCTCGGTGTCGGATTGGCCGATGCCGCTCGACTCCAACAAGATCAGGTCGAAGCCCGCGAGCTTGAGGACGTCGAGCGCGTCGTGGACCGATTCCGAGAGCGCCATATTGGCGCGCCGGGTCGCCATGGACCGAACGAAGACGCGCTCGTGCGAAGCCGAGTTCATTCGGATGCGGTCCCCGAGCAGCGCGCCGCCGGTTTTGCGCCGCGTCGGGTCAACGCACAGTACGGCGACGGTGAGCTCGTGGAAGTCGAGCACAAAGCGGCGCAGCAGCTCATCGATCAGCGAGCTCTTGCCGGCGCCGCCCGTACCGGTGATCCCGAGGACCGGCGGCGTCTCCGCGAGCTCGCCGGCGCGCGCCCGCAGGGCCTCGCGGTGGCGTTCAGGGAAGCGCTCGATGAGCGAGATCGCGCGCGAGACGCCGCCGAGGTCGTCGGTTGACAGCTCGGGCAGCGCGTCGTCCGCGTCGCAGGTCGCGAAGTCGCAGCGCCGGAGCATGTCGTCGATCATGCCTTGCAGGCCGAGCTCGCGTCCGTCGTCCGGAGAGTAGATCCGCTCCACGCCGTGCTGCTGCAGCGCCTCGATCTCCTCTGGGAGGATCACGCCGCCGCCGCCGCCGAACAGACGGACGTGGGGCGCGCCGCGCTCCGCGAGCATGTCATGCATGTAGCGGAAGAACTCGTTGTGGCCGCCTTGGTAGGACGTCACCGCGATGCCTTGGGCGTCCTCCTCGATGGCCGCGTCGACGATCTCGCGCACCGATCGGTTGTGTCCGAGGTGGATGACCTCAGCTCCCGACGCCTGCGCGATCCGCCGGAAGATGTGGATCGACGCGTCGTGGCCGTCGAACAGACTGGTCGCAGTGACCAGCCGGATCTTGTTCTCGGAGCGTCTCGGCTCGCCGTCGCCGCCGGTCGACGGGGACGGATCGGATGCAGTGGTAGTCACTCGAGTGGGAGTCCGGGGATTTCCAGGCCAGCCAGTCTACCAGGGGCGGCGGCCGAGGGACGAACCTGGCGCCGCTGCTGCCGCAGATCACTCCGCAGCGGCGTCTTCTTCGGAGAGCGGAGAGAAGTGCTGCGCGACGATCTTCCAGTCGTCGCTCATCCGGCACAGGGCGAACGTGCACCGTCCGTTCTGCTCGTGGCCGCGCCCCTCGGGGTCAACCTGCGTCAGCTTCCAGGTGGCCACGGCGGTGCCGAACTGGTCCTCGAACACCTGACAGTCGAGATCCTTCAGCTCCATCCGGACCGAGTCGAGGTAGCGGAACTCCTGGTCGAGCACCTCTTCGAAGGCGCCCCAGCCGCGGTCGCGCCGGCCGGAAGCGTCGAGGTTGTGGAACCGCTTGTCTGTCCAGAAGTGCGACCGGAAGGTCTTAAGGTCCCGGCTGTTGAACGCTTGCCGCATGCTGCGGAAGAAGTCGTCCATTTCCTTCAGGGTTTCTACGCTCATGCTTCTTCGAGGGGTCGTGACGCCGCCTCCGTCTGGGCGCCGTCAGCTCGCGCGCGGTGTTGCTCTACCGCGTCGTATCAGTCGCACCTTCGGGGCCGAATCGGTCGCGACGGCCTCCCAGGTCCAGAAATCTCAACGCTTTACGTGATTGAACAAGGCCTCTTGGCCCTTCTCGTAAACGACCTTGCCGTTGACGACGGCGGTGGTCACGAAGGTCGCATAGTGCAGCGGATCGCCGTCCAGAATCAAGATGTCGGCGTCCTTGCCGGGCTCCAGCGAGCCGACGCGATCGCTGACCCCCATGATTTCTGCGGCGTCTAACGTAAGCGTCCTTAGCGCCTTGCGGTTGTCGAGGCCGCCGCGCACGGCGTAGGCCGCGTCGACGTGGGGGGTGTTAAGGTCTTGGCCAAGGATGCCACCGGTGCCGACTCCGCTGCCACCGAATCTGCCGCTCGGGCAGGTGACGGCGACTGGCACGCCGGCGCGATCGAGGATCGCCGCTTGGGCGAGGTTGCTGCCCGTGTTCTCCGGGTCCTTTGGATCGGGCGCCACGCGGGTCCGCGGGCTCCAGATCACGCTTGAGCCGGTGTTGGCGATCTCGTCGGGGATCAGCCAAGCGCTCATCGGCTTCTGGATCACGACGCCTTCGCCGAACATCCGCGAGATCTCGAGGGCCTCGCGGATCTTGTCGAGGTCGGACGCGCCGCCGCCCCCGCCTCCCATCATGGAGGCGAACATGCTCATGCGGCCGCCGCCCATCGAGACCCAGAGCCGCGACTTGCCCTGCAGGACCTTGAGGACCGCCTCGCCGCCCTTGGGCGCCTTCGGCTCCTTCGTCTTGGGGTCCTTCGCCTTCGCGGCGGGGTAGTCCTCGACTGCCTTCAGGTAGTCACGACACTGCTTGATGAGGTCTTCGAGCTGCTGCTTCTGGCTTCGCTGCATCGGCACGGAGACGCCGTAGACGCTGTTCTCGGTGAGCACCATGCCGTCGATGTCGCCGTAATGCGTCTTGATCACCGCGTTGTTGCCGCCGATGCCGCTACGAGACGAGGTGGAGCCCACGAGGAACGAGGTGATGCCAGCGGCGAGGCCTTGCTTGATGGTCGGATCAAACGGGTTGACGGAGTCCTTGAACGGCCCGCTGAAGCCGGCACCCATGCCGGATCCTTCGACGATCACGAACCCAGGGCTGACGCACTTGCCCTTGGCGTCAATGACCTTGGTGCCCTCGGGCAGCTCTATGTTGTGGCCGACCTTCTCGATCTTGTCGTCGGCGACCAGCACCGTCGCGCCGGTCAGGCGCTGGCCGGTCCCGATGTAGACGTCCCCGCCGACGATGGCGAGGTGCTCCTTGGCCTCCTTCTTCTCCTCTTGCTTAGGCGGCTCCGGCGCGGGGGCCTGCTGCGGCGGTGGGCCGAAGCGTCGGCCGCGGCGGCCGCGGCCCTGAGCCGGGAGGTCGAGCGCGCTGAGGAACGCGAGCGACAGGACGAACAGCGTGGACGTGCGCATGGTGATACGAGGTGTTCGGGTTCGGGTGGCGCGGCTCAATTGTTCTCGACCTTCTGGCCGCGGAGCCAGACCTGCTCGAGCTTGCTCGTCGGCGAGAGCGGGTCGCCGTCGAAGACCAGCATGTCTGCGTCCTTGCCCTCTTCGAGCGTTCCGGTCCGCTTGTCGATGCCGAGCGCCTTCGCCGGGACGTGCGTCACCGCTTTGATCGCGACGTCAGCGGGCAGGCCCGCGCGCACCAGCTGCATGAGGTTGTAGAAGATCGAGCGGACGCTGGTGGTGGAGTCGCCGATCGCGAAGCCGATCTCGACGCCTGCGTCGTGCAACGTCTTCGCCGGGTTTGTGATGTCGGCAGAGTTGGGCTTCGTCGAGAGCGACGGGGGCAGCAACACGGCGCACTCCCACTTCTTCAGCTGGTCAAGGACCACGTCGACGGTGCCGGAGCGGGTGTCGTGCCGCTGCACCGCGACGACCCGGGGGAAGGTCACCTCGTCGTCGACCGCGTGCTGCCAGTGCAGCAGGTCTGCGGCCGAGTCGATCTGCACGATGGCGCGGCGCTTGCCTTGCAGCAGGTCCGCGAGCACCTCGAGGTTCGGGTCCTTCGGCCTGGGCTTCGGCTTCGCCGCGGGCTTGGCGGGCGTCTTGGGGTCTTGCTTCGGGTCGCCGCCCTTCGGCGGCTCCTTCTTCTCGGGCTCCTTGCCCTCTGGCTTCTGGTCGCCCGGCTTGGGCGTAGCAGGCGCCTTCTCAGCCGGCTTCTCTTCGGTTGGCTTCTTCGACTCTTCTTCCTTCGGCGGCGGCGCTTTTGGCTTCTCGCGCTCTTCGACGACCGCCTTGGCCTTGGCGAACGTGTCCTTGAGGAGCTTTTTCGCCGCTGCGTTGCGCTGCATCCCGATCTGCACGAACGCCTCGTCATCCTGGGTCAGCTCGCCGCGGGCGCGGCCGGCCGGGTTGAGCACGGCGCCGAGGCCGGGAAAGCCGCCGCCGCTCGGGTTGAGCGCGAGGGAGGTGACGCCGACCTCGAGGAGGTCGCGGAAGATCGGCTGCCGGACGTACAGCCCGACGACGACTCGCGTCGCGGCCTAGTTGGCAGCGCTGCCTCCGCTCGAAGACGAGCGGAACTGGCTGCGGAACCGGCGCCCGCCGCGCGTCGGCGTGTTGCCGCGCGTTCGCGGCGCGTTCATGCCAGCGCGAGACCACGCGCTCACGAGGCCCGGCATGATCGTCTTGCCGGTGGCGTCGATGACCTTGGCGCCGGCGGGGATCGTGACGTCGTCGCCGACCGCCTCGATCTTGCCGCTGCGCACGACCACGGTGCCCTTCTCAACGACGGCCCCGCTGACCGTGTGGATGCGCGCGTTCGTGAAGGCGATCGGTCGCGCGCTCTGCGCGGTTACCGCGCCAGCGCACAGGAGCGCGGCGGTCGAGAGGTTCAGGATTCGGGTCTGCATGCTCATCGCACGTCTTCTGTTGGGATGAATGTCGGGTGGATCGCGCGGACTACCAGTCCGGGCGGTTCGGGTCGCGCCGGTAGCAGATGGTGCCGTTGACGACCATCGTCTGGACGTGGTTGCGGGGGTCGATCGGGTCGCCGCTCCAGACACCGAGGTCTGCGTCCTTGCCGACCTCAAGCGAGCCGACGCGGTGGTCGATGCCGAAGAAAACCGCGTTGTTGATCGTCAGGCCTCGCAGCGCCCACTCGTGCGGCCAGCCGAGGCGAACGCCCATGGCAGCCTGCAGCTGGAGCTGCTCTTGCGCTACGACCGGGGAGTCGGTGTTGACGCCGACGCCGTCCCGGCCGAGGCCGAGCACAGGTTCGCGCCAGCCCATCTTGCCGCCGAGCGCGTAGTTGGCGAGGACTCCGTTGAACTTGCCGGTGGCGCGGTCGTAGTGGTAGGCGCGCGGGCCGCCCGAGACCGGCATGCCGGCCATCAGCAGGTCTTCGCTAAGGCGATACCCGTCGAACGTGCCGTGCACGACGCACGTCCAGAGGCCGAGCTCCAGGCGCAACTCCTGCAGCGTCTGCAAGACGACCTGATAGATCTGCGTGTGCACGCTGAGCGGGAACTCGTGGCGGAACAGGCCGCTGATCAGCTCCAGGGTCGGGTCGAACTCGGGCTTCGGGCCCTTGCCGGCCTCGAACGCGAGCATCTGCTCCCAGTAGACCTTGCCGTCGAGCAGCGTCATGCGGATGCCCTCGGACATCCCCATCATGCCCGAGCCGAGGTCGCCGCTGCCGCGCTCCGGGTTGCCGGCCTGGGCGATCTTGAGGCTGCCCGGGAAGCGCACCAGCGCCTCCTCCGGCGAGTTGCCCCAGGTCTTGGTCAGCGTGCCGAAGCCGCCCATGTTTGACCCCGAGCCCGGGATGTAGAGCGCGGTGGACACGCCGCCGGCGCGCGCGACGCGGATCTGGTCGTGCTCCATGCTGATCAGATCGAGCGTGCGGAACTCGGGGTTGGTCGGGTGGACCGTGTCGTTGAGGTCGAAGCTGGGGCTCGCGATGTGGCAGTGGGTCTCGACGAAGCCCGGGCAGATCACGGCGTCGCCGCAGTCGATCCGCTCGTAGCCCGCGGGCACCGTGAGCTCAGAGGCCTTGCCGATCGCCTCGATGAGGCCGTTCTTCGTGATGATGACGCCGTCGATGATCGGCGCCGACGTGACGGGCAAGATCTTGGCCGCGAAGAACGCGTAGCCGGGGCTCGGCAGGCCGCGCGGACCCCACTTGGCCACGACGTAGTCCGCTACCTCGGCGAGCCGACGCGGGTGCCACGTCTCGAAGGTCTTGGGGGCCGCCGCGCGGGCAGCGTGCTCCGGCGCCTTGACGGCCGGGGCTGCGCCCTCCGCCTCCTGCGCGTGTGCGGCGGTGGACAAGAGCGCGCTCGCGGCGAGCGCGGCGAGCGTGGGTCGGAACATCATCATCTTGCTTGCTCCCGGTTGTCGACGACCACGCGGCCGTTGCAGACGACCAACAGGACCCGGCTCATGGGTTCGAACGGGTTGCCGGAGAACACCACGAGGTCCGCGTCCTTGCCCTTCTCGAGCGAGCCGATGTGCTCGTCGAGGTGGAAGGCCTCGGCGGGCCAGAGCGTCAGCGCTTGCAGGGCGTCCTGCGGGCTGAGGCCGTAGCGGACGGCGTACGCGGCGTGCATCGGCAGATACCGCGTGCCGGCGCAGTTGCCTGTGCCGAACATGATCGGCAAGTCGTGGTCTGCGAACGTCGCCGCCACGTTGACGAGGTCGCCGTCGTCTTCCACCACGACCTCGGGGCCCACGACGATCGGCGGCGTCTTTCCGCCGAGCAGCGAGCCGTCGTCGAGCAGGTCGTCGGCGCCGGTGAGCGCGTAGCTGACCTTCTCCTTCTCGAGCAAGGCGACGACGCCTTGGATCGCAGGGGCGCGGTTGGTGCGGACCACCAGCGTGGCCCGGCCTTCGAGGATGGCGCGCATCGGCTCGAGGCTCTGATCGGTCTTCGGCGGCTTCGGGCGGCCGTCGTCGTCGTCCTTCTTCTTGCGGCGCGGCGGCGGCGCCGTGCTGGCGGCGCCGGGCGTCTTGCTCGTCCGCGTGCCGGTGACCACTTGCGCGCCCCTCGGGCCGAGGCTGAGCTGGCCAGTCAGGGTGTCGCCGTCGATGGTCGCCTCGAGGGTCGCCGAGCCGCCCATGCCGCGGAACTCGATCTTGAGGGTGCCGTTCTCGAACGTGCCCTCGATGTCCTGCGCCGGCGAGCGACCGCGGCCGCCCATGCCGATCGAGATCTGACCCGTGACCTTGGTGCCCTTGAGCGTGAGGTCGAGCTTGATCTGCAGGCGGAAGCGCTCCTGGATGACGATCTCCGCCTCCCAGGTCCCCGTCACCGGGTCGCCCTTCTTCTCTGCCTCGCCCTCTTCGGGCTCAGGCTCCTCTGGCGCGGGCGCGGGCGCGCCGTCCTTGCCGGCCTTCCATTCGGCGAGGGCCTTGGCGTACTTCGTCCAGCCTTCGGTGTATTTCTTGGCGCGGGCGATCTGGTCTGCGAGCGGCTTGGTGGCGTTCGGGCCGATCGCGTCGAACACCATGCGCTGGCCCGCGATCTCCCGGAGGAGCATGCCGTCTCGGTCGGCGGCGCCGGTCTTGATCGCGGCGAGGCGGCCCGACGTGAGCCCGCCGTCTTTGCCGCCGACCAGCAGCGAGGTGATGCCCTCGCGCAGGGCCGGCTGGAACATGGGGTCGTCGTAGGCGAGCACCTCATGCAGGAGCTGAGCGGGGTTGCCGGACGGGACGCCGGTGCCCTCGCCTGCGAGGCCGAGGTGCGAGAACACGTCGACGAAGCCCGGGGTGGCGACGCCGTCTTCGAGCTCGAGGACCTCTGCTCCGTACGGGATCGCGAGGTCTTCACCGACGGCCTTGACGCGGCCGTCCTGGATCAGCACGACGCCGTTGCGAAGCACGCGGCCGGTGCCGTCGTGTACGCGGCCAGCGCGCACCGCCAGGACTTGGCTGTCCGTGCTGCGCGAGTAGCGGCGAACGCCGTCGATCCACGTCGCTTCGACCATGGTGCCGACGGCGAACGGGTCGCCGCTGAGCACGAGGAAGTCTGCGTCCTTGCCCTCTTGGAGCGAGCCGACGCGCTGGTC
>JAYYEE010000010.1:0-17543 GCA_036160175.1 Planctomycetota bacterium | reverse complement strand
CGACGGGGCGGACCTGCACGCGGCGGTCGAGGCGTTCCTGATGGCTGAAGAGCGCGGCTTCCCCGAGCACCTCTGCCGCGAGTTCGGCTCGTTCCCGGGCCCCGCGCGCGCGCTGCGGCAGACCCGCGACCGCATGCTGCGGCGTGGGGAGCGCGATCCACAACGCCACCGCGAGACTTCGCAGCTGAGTCGATGCCTGCTCCGTGGCTTCCCGGATCGCGTCGCGCGCCGCACGCCTGGCGCGGCTGCCGACGTGCGCACCGGCACGATGGTCGGCGGCCGCGGCGTCACGTTGCCCAAGGTCTGCGACGGCGAGGAGCTGGTGCTGGCGCTGCGGCTTCACGAAGCCGGGCGGCAGCAGCGCTCGCAGGCCAACCTGGTCGCCGCGCTGCGCCTCGAAGACCTCGAGGCGTCGGACCCGGACGCGCTCGAGAGCGTCGTCGTCGCCGAGCTCGATGAGGCGCAGGGGCGCGTCTTCGCGGTGCGCCAACAGCGCTACCGCGGCCTGCCGCTGCGCGCGGCGCGCGGGGGGGAGGCGCCGCTGGAAGAGGCGCGGGAGCTGCTCGTGCCGGTCTTGGCGCGTGACCCGTGGCGGTGGCTCGGTGAGCAGAAGGAGCTGCGGCGGCTGCTCGGCCGGATGCGCTGGCTGCGCGACCGCGCGCCGGACCTCGACTTGCCCGCCTTCGATGACGAGGCGGTCGCGCGCGCGGCGCTCGACTGCCTCAGCGGGACGGACCTCAAGCAGCTGCGCGACGCCAAGCTCAAGGACGTGCTGCTCCACCAGCTGACGCCGCAGCAGCAGCGCACGCTCAAGCAGGCGGCGCCCGACCGCATCGAGCTCCCGACGGGGCGGGCCGCAGTCGTCGACTACACCGCCGAGGCCGGGCCGACGGTCGCCGCGCGGCTGCAAGAGTTCTTCGGGCTGCCGGAGGTCGCGCGGCTCGCGGGTGGCAAGGTCCCCGTGGTGCTGCAGCTGCTCGCGCCGAACCACCGGCCCGTTCAGGTCACGACTGACCTGGCGAGCTTCTGGGCCAACGTCTACCCGCAGGTCCGCAAAGAGCTGAGCCGCCGCTACCCGCGGCACAGCTGGCCGGAGGACCCGCTGGCGGCGAACCCCGAGGCGCGGCCGAAGCCGCGGCGGCGGCGCTAGGCCGCCGCGCAGCGGTCACATGACGCCATAGCTGAGCATGGCCTCGGCGACCTTGACGAAGCCAGCGCGGTTGGCGCCGGTGACGTAGTCGACGTGGTCTTGCTCGGCGCCGTGCTCGACGCAGGTCGAGTGGATCTTCGACATGATGCCCTGCAGCCGCTGGTCGACCTCTTCGCGGCCCCAGGCGAGGCGCAGCGAGTTTTGGCTCTGCTCTAGGCCGGAGACGGCGACGCCGCCGGCGTTCGCGGCTTTCCCGGGCCCGAACAGCACCTTGTGCTCGCGGAAGATCGACACGGCGTCGGCGGTCGACGGCATGTTGGCGCCCTCGGACACCGCGAGCACGCCGTTGCCGATCAGCGTCTTGGCGTCGTCCGCGTCGAGCTCGTTCTGCGTGGCGCACGGCAGCGCGACGTGGCACGGCACGCCCCAAGGCGTCTTTCCGGCGTGGAACTTGGCGCCAGAGAAGCGCTCGCAATACTCCTGGATGCGTCCGCGCCGCTGCTCCTTGAGCTCCTTGACGAAGGCGAGCTTCTCGGCGTCGACGCCGTCGGGGTCGTGGATGAAGCCGCCGCTGTCGGACAGCGCAACGACCCTGCCGCCCAGCTCCAGCGCCTTCTCTGCCGCGTAGATCGCGACGTTGCCGGAGCCGGAGATCACCACATCCTTACCGGAGAAGCCGTCGCCCTTGCGCTCCAGCATGTGCTGCGCGAAGTAGACGGCGCCGTAGCCGGTGGCCTCCTTGCGGACCAAGGAGCCGCCGAACGTCAGGCCCTTGCCCGTCATGGTGCCGACGAAGCGGTTCTCGCAGCGCTTGTACTGCCCGAACAAGAAGCCGATCTCGCGCGCGCCGACGCCGATGTCGCCGGCCGGAATGTCGGTGTCCTCGCCGATGTGTCGGTGCAGCTCGGTCATGAGCGCGTGGCAGAAGCGCATCACCTCGCGGTCGCTCTTGCCCTTGGGGTCGAAGTTCGCGCCGCCCTTGGCGCCGCCCATCGGCAGGCCGGTCAGGGCGTTCTTAAAGACCTGCTCGAAGCCGAGGAACTTTAGGACCGACTTGTTGACGGTGGGGTGGAAGCGCAAGCCGCCCTTGTAGGGCCCGATGGCGTTGTTGAACTGCACCCGGAAGGCGCGGTTGACGTGCACGTCGCCCTGGTCGTCTTGCCAGCACACCCGGAACGTGATGATCCGGTCCGGCTCGACCATGCGCTCAAGGATCTTCCCCCGCCGGAACCGCTCGTCGTCGAGCACGAGCGGCATGACCGACTCGGCGACCTCTTGCACGGCCTGCTGAAACTCAGGCTGATGGGGGTTGTTGGAACACAGGCCGGCCATGAAGCGGTCGACCTCCGCGTGGATGGAGTTGCTCATCGTGTGGAGGGAAAGTGACAGACGTCATCGTGCCCCGCGCGCGCCGCCGCCACCAGCAAAGAGCGGGCGGCCTTCGTCGAGCGTGCCCGCGGCTACGGCAGCGGGCGGGTGAAGTTGACGATCAGCCGCGGCGGCGTCGTCCCCTCGCGGCTCTCGAAGCGCTTGACGGTGTTGGCTTGGGTCTCGTCGCTCCGCAGGATCCAACCGAAGTTGTTCGCCGACCCGTCGAGCCACGCCTGGACGTCTGTCCCCAGCGAGGTCGAGTCGTAGGTGCCCGACGCGTTGACCGACAGCGTCCCGCTCACCGACGCCACGAAGGCGCCGCCAGCGGTGCCCCACGGCGTGGCAGGCGTGATGCGGTTCGTCCAGGTCGCGCCTCCGCCGGCAGCTGCAGCGCCGATGCCGTGGGCCGTGCCTGCGTTCGATGTGCCCTCGAACCACGACTGGGTCACCCGGTTGACGCGGATGGTCTCGGGCCCGGTGTTCACCGGCATGTCGTTGACCAGTCGCAGCGTGGCTGAGTTGATCGTCGCGCCCGCGGGGAGCGCGTTGAGCGGGAATTGGACCAAGCCGCGCATCGCGAAGGCGGCGGCGCCGCTGGCGACCGTGCCGGCTGGCCTGCCGACGATGATGCGGGTGCCGGCGCCGTGGCTGTTGCTCGTGTTGCTCTCGTAGATCGTGTTGTCCCTGCTCGCGTCAATCGTCACGCTCTCGCTGTCTACGACGGAGGTGAACGGCAGCGTCGTCGAGCCGCTGCCCCCAGGGCCTGTGGCCGTCAGTCGGACGGTGTAGGCGGTCTGGCTCGCGGTCGGGAACAGGGTGCCGACGAGGCCGCTCACCGTGACGCCGGTGAAGTCCGTGGAGCCGTCGTTGTCGAGGTCCCACGCGTAGCTAGTCGCGTTGGTCGAGCCCGACGCGTCGAGCGTGACGGTGCTCGCCTCGTATCCCGAGCTCGCGTTGCTGCCGCCGATCGTGATCGTGAAGCTCGCGGCGACGGCGCCGTTCGCGGTGATCCCCGCCGTAGCCGAGTCAGAGCCGCCGGGCCCGCTCGCGGTCAGCGTGACGGTGAACGAGCCGGTCGACGTGTACGTGTGTGATGGGTTCGGCGTCGCCACGGTCGCCGAGCCGTCGCCGAAGTCCCAGACGTAGCTGGTGGCTCCACTCGAGGTGTTGGTGAAGTTGACCGAAAAGGGGACCGTTCCGGTCGTCGGCGTCGCGGTGAAGCCGGCGGACACTGGCGCGAACACCGTGATGTAGTCGGTCTTGGTCTCGTCGGTCGAGCCGGCGACGTTGGTGACCTTAAGTCGGACCGTGTATTGCCCCGGCGTGGCGTAGACGTGGCTCGGGTCCTGCGCGAACACCGGCGCGGTCCCGTCGCCGAAGTCCCATTCCCAAATCGCCGGGTCGCCCGTCGACTGGTCGGTGAAGTTGACCGTCAACGGCGCGGTGCCGCTGGTCGGGGCGCCAGTGAAGCCGGCGGTCGGCAGCCCGACGGCCGTGATCAGGTCGGCCTTGGTGACGCTGCTGCTGGTGCCGGTGTTGCTGGCCGTCAACCGGACCGAGTAGGTGCCGGGGGACGCGTAGGTGAAGGCGGGGTTCTGCTCGGTCGAGTCGGCGACGCCGTCCCCGTCGAAGTCCCACTCCCATTCGGTCGGCGTCCCGGCGGACGCGTCGGTGAACTGCACCGTCAGCGGCGCGGCCCCAGAGGTGGCGTCGACGGTGAAGTCGGCGAGCACGCCAGAGGTCTCGTCGAGGAACGTGACGATTAGGTCGGTGGAGTCGGCGTTGCCGAGGTTGGTCGCCGTCGTCTGGTAGACGCTGAAGCCGACGCCGAAGGAGCTGCTCGAGCTGGCGAAGGTCCCGAAGCTCGGGGCGCCAGACGCGCCGTTGGCGTCCGCGGCCTCGACCGTCGTCAGGCTGTAGCGGTACGGCAGCACGTTGCCCGAGAGCGCCTGCGCCGCGTCGACCAAGAAGACGTCTGTTACGCCGTTTTCGTCGTTCGGGCGGAGCACGTCGATGTTGGCCGAAGCTGAGGCGAACGCGACGTAGGCGCCGTTGGGGCCGATGACCGGGCTGGCAGCGTCGCCGTCGCCAGCGGCTTGCTCTGTCGCGCTGCGCCGCTGGTTGAGCAGCGCCGTCACGCCTTGGCTGCTGTCGTAGAGGTAGACGTTGGAGGTCGCGCCGAGGCTCGGCGCGAGGTTGGAAGCGTCCGACTGGAACGCGACGAGCGTGCGGCCGCCGCTGGCGACGTAGACGCTCGCGCTGCCGCTGGCGCCGCCGGCGGCCTCGGCGCCGGCGTCGCTGACGCTCGCGCGGCGCAGCGCGAACGGCGCGAAGCCCGTGACGTCGGCGTAGAAGACGTCCCGGACGCCGTGGGTGTCGCCGGCGATGAGGTCGCTGGCGTCGGATTCGAACGCGACCGCCGCGCCTGAGGCGTCCATGCTGGGCGCCTCGCTGCTGCCGTCGCCGCCCGTCGCTTGGTTCGTCTCTGCGTGGCTGACCAGCTTGGTCGTGTTGGCGAGGACGTCGCGCACGTAGACGTCGTAGCCGCCGGCGCCGTTGCCGTCGTTGAAGCCCGCGAAGAGGTCCGTGGCCTGCGACTGGAAGGCGACGATCTCGCCGTTCGCGCCGCCGATCACGGGGTCGGTCGACGCGGCATTGCCCTCGTTGGTCCCGCCGTCGTTCGCGCTCACGAGCGTGGCAGCGCCGTTGACCTGCAGGTCCAGCGCGCCGCTGGCGTCGGCGACGAGGTCGACCGCTGCGCGGAAGACGTCGGTCGCGTTGTTCGCGTCGCCCGCGACGAGGTCGCTCGCGTCGGATTGGTAGACGACGTAGAGCGTGCCGACCACGCCGGGCGCGCTGAAGGTCGGGTTCGGGACGAAGCGAACCTGGGGCTTGGTCGACGCGCCGTCGCCTGCTGCGAGGCCGCCCTGCGCGCGGCTCACGAGGGTCACGTCGCGGACGGCGTCGGCGGCGGTCGCAGGAAAACCAGCCTGCTCCCAGGCCTCGATCTGCTCGATGAACGTCGCGGAGCCGCCAGGCACGGTCCGGACTTGCCCGTCACGGTCGGTCGGCTCGTCGACGCCGTCGTGGTCGTCGTCGGCGATGCCGTTGCGCCCGCCGACGGTGGGCAGGATGCCGGAGTCGAGCGCCCACAGGACGCGGGGGTCCGTCTTAAAGTGCTCTAAGTCGCCTGTCGGCGGGATCTGAGCGCGCGCGTTAAGCGCCGCTACGGACTCGGTCCGCAGGTCGAAGGTCGAATCGGGCGCCTTCCAATCGAGGACCGGGAAGTTGGTGCTGTTGACGTGGCAAGCTTCGCACGCGGCGGGGTCATTGGACGGAAAGAGCGCGCCGGGCGTGCCGCCGGCGTGCGGCTCGCCGATCGTCGCAGCGGAAACAAACGCCGTCGTCGTCGCGCTCGCCATGCTGTGGCAAGTGACGCAGCGCGGGTGGCGGAACTTGCCGGCGAGCGACTGGCTGAAGGCGTGCTCGTCGATGTCTTGGGCGCACACCGCGGCGACGAAGACGTCGGCGACGCCGTTGTTGTCGGTGACGACGTCGCGGCTGACGTTGGCAGTCGCGCCGTCGCCGGCCGGGTCCGCCGTGGTGAACACCGTCAGCACGACGTCTCGCTCGCCGTGCGCGCCGATGGGGGGGACCACGACGCCCGCGACGACGGCGTCGGCCGCAGGGTCGACCAACGCGACGCCAAGGTCGACCCCGACGGGGGCGTTGCCGCTCGGCGCCGCGGTCGGCGTCGGCGTCGGGTCGGCGGGGAGGTTGTTGCCGAGGCCGGAGGAACAGCTCGCGATGGCGATCGCGGTCGCGGCGGCGCCGAACGAGACGAGGAGGCGTAGGTTCATGGGACTTCGTAGCCAGTCGTGGGTTGCGCGCATGAGCCTACCCGTTCGGCGGGTGGGATGCCGCTTGCGATGCTGACGCGCGACACCATTTCGTGCGGGCTGTAGTGGTAGCTCGCGGGTGCCGTGACCATACTGGGATCAACATGGTCGCCGTCTCTCGCCGAAAGCAGCCGTCCCTGTTCGCCCCATTCCTGATGAGCCTCGCGGCGCTCGCCGGCTGCAAAGCCGCGTGGGACGCGATTCGGGACTACCGGGAGTCTTTCGCGGATGGCTCCCCCATGAAGCAGGGCCAACTCCGCGGCGGCAAGCAGACCGGTAACTGGAAGATCTTCTACCCTTCGGGCCGGACCAAGGCGCAGGGCACGTATAAGGACGATCTCCGCTATGGCCCGTGGACCTACTTCTACGAGGACGGCACGCGGATGTGGGACGGCCGCTTCGACGAGCAGGGCCTGCGGACGGGGCGCTACGTCTCGTATCACCCCAACGACGTCGTCCAGGCGCGCGGCGACTACGTCGAAGACCAGCCTGACGGTTGGTGGCGGTACTACCGCGCCGACGGCTCGATGGTGCGCGAGGGCGCGTGGGAGCGCGGTCGCCAGTCCGGGCTGTGGCGCTATTACTACGCCAGCGGCGCGCGCCAGATGGAGGGCCTCTACGTCGACAACGAGATGGTCGGCCCATGGCAGGTCTGGGACCCGCAAGGCGTGACCACCATCCGAGACAACGGCTCGCGCGCAGGCGTTCAGCTCGTGCGCGAGGTGTGGCCCGAAACCCAGCAGGTTCGGCGCGCGGGCGCGCGGAAGAACGGTCGGGCGGTCGGTCGCTGGGTCAGCTTTCACCCCAACGGTCAGCCGCGGTTCCGCGCCGGGCTCGACGGCAAGGTCTTGGTCGGCACCTTCGACGCGCGCAACGCAGATGGCGGCGTCTTCGCCGAGGGCCGCCTCGCCGCGAATGCGTTCGCGGCGGGTTGCACCATCGTCGTTGACGGCAAGATCCAGGAACTACGTCCTGGCCAGTTTGAGCCGCTCTCGGCGACGGTGAACATCTGGCAGGACCCCGGTGAAGGCTCCCTCGAGAGCCCGGAGCAGCGGCTGGCCCGGTGGGCATTTGAGCTGCAGGGCGAGGCCGCTACCGCGGGCTACGTCGCGATCGACGTGGGCGAGGTGGCGGCGGAGGAGTCGCTGGAGCCTGCCGTCGTCGACGGGATCGTCACCGAGGTCCAAGACGGGCCCCAGCAGGAGCCGGCGCGAGGGCAGATCTGGACGCTCGAGGAGCAAGAGCGCGTCCGCGGGTGGTGGAAGTTCTATATCGACGGCCGCCGGCGCGGCGCCGTCAATCCCGACGCCTATGGTGCTGGCGCCGTGGCGCCGACCGGCGGCTCCGGCCGCAGGAGAGCGATCGAAGGCGAGGAGCTGGCGTTGCAGGTGTTGACGCCGGTGTCCGGCGGCGAGTTCGACCTGACGGCGCTCCGAGGTAAGAAGCGCGTTTTGCTAGTGGTGCTCCGTGGCTTCCTCGGCAAGGTCTGCGAGTACTGCGTCGCGCAGACCGCCGCGCTGGCCGACGCCAAGGACGAGCTGGACGCGCTCAACGTCGAGGTGCTAGTGATCTATCCAGGCGCGCGCGAGAACGTCGCCGCCTTCGAGGCGCTCTACGAAGAAGAGTTCGGTGAAGAATTCGGCGAGGGGCCGCCGCCGTACAAGGTGTTCTACGACGAAGACCTCAAGCTGGTTCGGCAGCTCGGCATCGAGGGCGACCTCGCGTCGCCGTCGACGTTCTTGATCAACAAGCAGGGCATCGTCGAGTACGCCTACGTCGGCAAGAACAAGGCCGACCGGCCAGCGACGAACAAGCTCAAGCGGCTCATCGCGGAGATGGACAAGTGAGCGGGACCGTGCCGCACGGGGGGGGAGCAGGCGGCGACGGCAGCGCGCCGCAGCTGCCCGAGTTGCCGGGGATCACGATCGAGCGCGAGATCGCGCGCGGCGGGATGGGGGTGGTCTACCGCGGTCGACAGGACTTCTTGGACCGCCGCGTGGCCGTCAAGTTCCTGTCCATGGACCTCGGCGGGGACGACTTCGCCAAGCGCTTCCAACGCGAAGCGAAGATCTTGGCGGGGATCAACCACCCGAACATCGTCGCGTGCCACATGGCCGACACGACCCCCGAGGGGCAGTCGTATCTGGTCATGGAGTTCATCGACGGCCCCAACCTGAAAGCCTGGATCGAGCAGAACGGCGCGCTGTCGCCGATGGCGGCGCTGCGGTTGGTTCGTTCGGCGGGCGCGGCCCTCGCGCACGCCCACGCGGTCGGCATCATCCACCGCGACGTCAAGCCAGAGAACGTTTTGCTCGAGGCGGTGACCTCGACGGCGATCGACGTCTCATTCCCGTTCACGCCGAAGCTGGTCGACCTCGGCCTCGCGCGCATGACGCAGGAGCAGGTCGGCATGGACCTAACCGTGCCTGGGTCGGTGATGGGTACGCCGTCGACGATGTCGCCGGAGCAGTTCGATGATCCGGACTCGGTCGACTTCCGCTCGGACATCTACGGCCTCGGCTGCTGCCTCTATCAGATGCTCGTCGGCCAAGCGCCGTTCCGCGGCGCGAAGCTCACGGACATCGTGCTCCGCAAGCGCGCCGAAGTGCCGCCCAACCCTTGCGACGAGAACCCCGCGCTGCCGGCGATGGTGGGCGCTTACACCCAGCGGCTGCTCGCCAGCAACCGCGATGACCGCCCCTCGAGCTACAAGGAGCTGGACGAAGAGCTGGGCATGGTCATGGACGCCGTCTCTAAGGGGACCGCGGACGCGCCGGCGGACGACGACCAGAACCAGACGGTCGTCTCCGCGCCTAGCGCGGCGCCGCCGCCAGCGAGCGCGGCCAGGTCCGCCACGATCGTAGGAGCGGGTGGCCAGCCAGCGCCCGCGCCGCGGGCTCCGAGCACGACCACGATCGTGACGCCTCCCGCGGACGCCGCCGCGACGCAGCTCACGGAGAAGAAGGCTAGCAAGGCGCCAATGCTCGCGGTCGCGGCCGCGGCCGTACTCGCGGGTGGGGTCTACCTCGCGACCTCAGCGGGCGGCGGCGAGGGCCCTGGCAACTCCTCGGTCGGCGGCGGCTCTGGCGGCCGCGGCGCCGTGGGCGGCGGCGACCCCGCGTCGCGAACGTCGAACCGCGCGCCGTCCGTAGCGCCGCAGCCCGAGCGCGCGACCGTCGACCTCGGCAAGACGTTCCAGGTCGCGCTCGACGCCAGCGATCCAGACGGCGATGAGCTGCAATACGAATGGAGCTTTGACCGCGCGGTGCTCAACCAGCGGTCGGACTCCGGATCCGCGACCCTGTCGCTGGAGCTCATCGACGGCCTGCCCGGGGTCGTGATCCCGGTCACCGCGCGGGTCCGCGACGGCAACGGCGGCCAGGTCGAGGTCGTTCGCGAAGTGGTCGTCGGCAAGTGCCCGACGTCCAACGCGCTCCAGTCTGCGCAGGCCGAGAACGCGGCGTGGGCGCAGGTCGGCACCTGGCGCAACGACCTGGGCGCGGGCATGGCGTTCCTCGGCAAGCAGGGCCGCGCCCGCGCTGGTAAGGAGGCGACCTTGACCACCCGGCTCCCGGACGACGAGTATTGGGAGTGGACCGGGACCCTCGCGCCGACGCGCGGCCGTCGGGACAAGCTGGGGCAGGGTGCGCTCGAGCTCAGCTACGGCGTCGCCGGGTGCGCGGTGCGCGCCGAGTTCGACTCTGAGTCCGGCGACTGGGAGCTCGAGGTCCTCGACCGGGTCGTGGGGCAGAGTGAATACGCCTCGCGCCCTGACGCAGAGCGAGCCAAGGCGCTCCGGCGGTGGAAGATGCCCGCAGAGAGCGACAACGAGCACCGCGGGTGGGTGTCGATCCAGCGCCGGCGAGACCGCTTGCTCGTGCAGATCGGGCAACACGTCAAGACCCCTACAGGCGAGGTGTCGATCGGTAAGAGCGACCCGGTCGAGGTCGTCTTGACGAAGGCGCAGCAGGCCGACCTCATGGAAGCGGGGCAGATCCGTTTGCGGGTGCCCGCGGGCATCTGCTCGTTCGCGCTCACTGGCCGCTGAGCGCCGGCCGCCTGGATCAGAAGCTCCAGGTGACGCCGAGCGAGAACCAGATCGGGTCGTCGTCGGGCACGCCGACGTCGACGAACCACTGGTCCAGCGTGCTGTCCATCATGGCCGAGCCGTGGACGCCGCCGGTGATCACGGTCCGGTAGTCGTAGCTCCAGACAAGCTCGGCTTTGCCGCGCAGGTCCGCGACGCCGCTCTGCGGCAGGTCGTAGAGCCAGTCGGCCTGCGCGGCGCTCGCGTAGCCGAGCGAGCCGTCGAGCACGACAAACCAGTCATCATTGATCGGGAAGCTCTCCGTCACGCCGGCGCGGTAGTAGGCCCCGCGGACCTCGTCGATGTCGTAGTGCCACGAGAGGTACGGCCGCGCGCCGAACAACTCGACATCAGCCCGGACGAACACCTCGCTCGTGGCGCCGCGTTCTTCGCCAGGGCCGCCTTGACCGTCCGTCGCGAACTCAAGCCCGTTGGGCAGGTTGTAGTTAAACAGGCCGCCTGTGACCGTCGGCGAGCCGAGTTCCAGCCATGAGAGGATCGACAGGTCTTCGAAGCGGCGGGTGTAGCTCGCGATGAAATCGACCTCAGAGAAGCGGCCCCCGTGCCCGCGGGGGAACCACGCGTCGCCGTTGTCGTCGCTGAGGTCCATGTTGCCTTGGGCGATGAAGCGGACGCTGTCGCCGGTCGTCGTCGGGAGGCCGACCGCGATCTTCGGCTGCATGACGCCGTTCTCGGACTGGGTCATGCCCCGGTGCACGAACTTGGTCGCCAGCACGTTGCTGAGGGCGACGCTGGGTGCTGCGTCGTCGGGGATGATGCAGCCAGCTGCGGTGAAGCTGATCAGACAGAGCAACGTCGCGGCGCGAGAGTTCATGGTGGCTCCAAAGAGAGGAATTGAGCGGGCGAGTATCCAGGAGTGTCCCGGCGCCCCGGTGCTTTTTCAACGATGCGCGATGCTCGTGCGCGTGGCGGCGCGCGACGTAAACACATGACCAGTTTTGGTCACGCGTGGTCGGGGGCCAGCCGCTAGGATAGAGCGCGGAAACGCGCGAACCCCAAGCCCATGGCCGAACACCCTTCGCACCTCCCCTCGTCTTCGTCGCGGCGCGACACCAGCCGCCGGCGCTGGCAAATCATTGCATCCAGCGTGCTCGCGCTGGCTGCGTTCCAGCTCTTCAGCTGCAGGTCGACCGAGTCGACCTGGGAGGCCTACCAGTGGCCGGACACCTCGCAGGAGCCCGTCATCCGAGCGGCCGCCAACGAAGGCGGCGGCGTCAAAGACGGGTCGTGCGCGAAGTGCCACCAGGGCTGCAGCGACCCGCACCCGGGCGGCCGCCAGGCGACGTGCGTGCACTGCCACGGCGGCGACCCGACGACCGACGAGGTCGTCGACGGGCGCGTGCTGGCGCACCCGCAGCCGAAGTTCCCTGAGGAGTGGCTGAGCTCGGGCAACCCGGAGCGCGCCTACATGCTCACGATGGCCGAGGACCGCGACTGGGTGCAGTTCGTGAACCCCGGAGACCTCCGTGTCGCGAACAAGACCTGCGGGCCGTGCCACGAGGCCGAGACCCTCCAGGTGATGAAGTCGCTGATGAACACGTCGCAGCACTTCTGGGGCACGGTCACCTACGCGAACGGGATCGTCAGCGCGAAGCGGTCGATCCTCGGCGAGAGCTACGGGCCGGACGGCAAGCCGCAGATCATCAACCACATCGTCAGCAAGGATGACGAGGACGCCAGCAAGGACGGCGGCGTCTACCAGCACGGCGAGGCGGGTCGCGCGCCGACGCCGGCGGAGCTCGAAGAGAACAGCTGGTCGGCCGTCGCGGTGCCGCTCCCGCACTGGGAGGTGACCCAGCCCTCCAACATCTTCCGCATCTTCGAGCGCGGCAGCCGCCTCGGAACGGCGGCGCTCGGCCTGAACGGGCTGAACACGCCGATCCCGGGCTTGCCTGACAAGTTCGAGGACCCGGGCCGTCCCAACAACCGCTCCTCGGACCGCGGCCTCGGAACGCTCAACCGCGTCGACCTACCGACGCTCAACGTGCACAAGACGCGGCTCAACGACCCGCACCTGGCATTCCTCGGGACCAACGACCAGCCGGGTGACTTCCGCAGCTCGGGCTGCACGTCATGCCACATGGTCTACGCCAACGACCGCGACCCCGTGCACAGCGGGCCCTACGCGCAGTTCGGCAACCTCGGCCACGGCAACTTCGGCGCCTTCCCGAACTACCGCGGCGGCGGCGCAGAAGGGGCGGCATACAACGAAGAGCTCGAGGTCGACCCGCAGATCCCGCAGGGAGAGCAGGGCCACCCGATCGCGCACCGCTTCACCAAGGCGGTGCCGTCTTCGAACTGCATGGTGTGCCACATGCACCAGCCGAACTCGTTCCTGAACACCTACTACGGCTACCAGATGTGGTCGTATGAGACGGACGGCGACAAGATGTTCGCGCCGACGCAGGAAGAGAAGTCGATCAAGGAGCAGTTCGACATCCTGGACCGCAACCCCGAGGGCGCCGCGCAGCGCGGCAAGTGGGGGGACCGCTCGTTCCTCGACGGGGTCGCTGAGACGGTCAACAAAGACCTCGAGCACACCCAGTTCGCCGACTACCACGGCCACGGCTGGATCTTCCGCGGCGTCTTCAAGACCGACCGCAAGGGCAACCTGCTCGACAAGGACGGCAACCGAGTCGACTACGACGACCCGAAGAAGTTCGAAGGGGTCATCCCGAAGCTCGGCTCGAAGCCGACCGCGCTGGACATCTACAACCCCGAGCAGCCGGACGCTGGCTGCTTCCGGCCGCAGCCGGGTAAGCCAGTGCACCTGAAGGACGTGCACGCCGAGGTCGGCATGCACTGCGTCGACTGCCACTTCGCGCAGGACGTCCACGGCGACACGCACCTCTACTCCGAGTATCAGGCGGCGATCCAGATCACGTGCCAGGACTGTCACGGCACGGCGACGGAGCGGGCCTCGTTCCGCTTCAGCGGCCCCGCAGCCAAGGTGCAGGTGCGCTCCAACGGGCAGCCTTATCCCGACGGCCGCAAGCAGCCGTTCGGCGACCAAGCGAGCCCGCAGACGCCGTGGGGGCAGAAGCGCTTCTACAAGGACGGCGACGGCCGGATCGTGCAGCGGTCCATGATGTATCCTGGCCTCGAATGGCGCGTCTCGCAGGTCGTCGACTCGGTCACGCCGGGGCACGATGAATACAACGAGAAGGCCGCCTACGCCAAGCTACAGACCAAGGCCGACGGCAGCTGCGCCCACTCGTCAGAGCAGATGGACTGCGCGGCGTGCCATACGTCGTGGATGACCTCGTGCTTCGGGTGCCACCTCCCGCAGGAGGCGAACTGGCGCACCGACATGCACCACTTCGAGAAGAAGAAGCTGCGCAACTGGGCCAGCTACAACCCTCAGGTGGCGCGTGACGACGTCTTCATGCTCGGCGTCATGCCGACCGTGAAGTGGGCTGACGCCGACACGCCGAAGTATGCGGCGGTGCGCTCGTCTTCGGCCGTGATGGTCTCTTCCACAGACGCGACGCGAGGCATCGCCTACAAGCAACAGCTGACCGTCGCCGCGAACGGGATGAACGGCCAGTGCTTCAACACGCACTTCGCGCATACGGTGCGCAAGACTGAGACTCGCAAGTGCTCGGACTGCCACCTCAGCGACAAGAACGACAACAACGCGTGGCTCGCGCAGACCTACCTGCAGGGCACTGGCTACGTGAACTTCTTTGGGATGTACGCCTACGTCGGCGCAGGGGAGGGCGGCCTGGAGGCGGTCAAGGTCACCGAGTGGCCTGAGCCGCAGGCCATGATCGGCTCTAACCTGCACGGCCTCGCGTTCCCTGAGGAGCACGCGGCGCACCGCGCGAACGCGGGCCAGCTGCAGGAATCCCACCACCACGGCGGCAACATCCTCTCGATCGAGCAGCGCGGCGAATACGTCTACACCGCGACCGGTGCTGGCGGCTTCCGCGTCTATGACGTCGCCAACGTGGCGAACAAGAACTTCAGCGAGCGGATCGTGACAGCGCCGGTGTCGCCGCTCGGGCAGGACACCCACGTCGCGACCAAGTTCGCGACGGCCGTCGCGCTGCCGACGAACATGTCCATCAGCATGGACCGCCCCTGGATTCCGGAGAACCAGGAGCAGGCGTACGAGTACCGCGGCAAGACGCAGAACCTGCATGAGTCGTATCGATACGCCTACGTCAGCGACCGCTACGAGGGCCTCGTGCTCGTCGACATTGACTGCCTGACGGACGGAGACCCCGACAACAACTTCACCGAGCGCGCGTTGGCCTTCAACCCGGGCGGCGTGCTGAACGGCGCTGAGAACCTCGCGGTCGCCGGGACGACGGTTTACGTGTGCTGCGAGAAGGGCCTCGCGGTTGTCGACATCGACGACCCGCTCGCTCCCAAGCTGCTGACCGTGGTGCCGATGAATCGGCCTACGTCGGTGGCCGTGCAGTTCCGCTACGCCTTCGTGACTGACGCGGAGGGTCTCAAGGTCGTGGACGTGACCTTCCCAGCGAAGGCGGCCCCGGCCGGATCGGTCTACCCGATCGCGGACGCGCGGAACGTCTACGTGGCCCGTGACTACGCCTACGTCGCTGCGGGCGCCCAGGGCGTCGTGTTCGTCGATGTGTCGGTCCCGACCGCGCTCAAGCCGGTGGTGGACCCGCAGACGGGCGAGCAGCTGGCGCCCTTCCAGGCCGCAGGCCGCCTCACCGACGTCAACAGGGTTCGGATCGGCATGGTGAACGACAGCGTCTACGCGCTGGTCGCAGACGGGCAAACGGGCCTGCACGTGCTGCAGGTGGTCACCCCGATGGACGGTGGCCGCAGCGCGTACGGCTTCTCGCCGGCGCCGCGCCCGACCTGGATCGCCAACTATCCGGCCGCCGGCGCGCGCGCCATCGCGCGCGGCCTTGACCGCGACCGCGCTGCCGACGAGTCTGGCAACCAAGTCTCGGTCTTCGGCCGCATCGGCGGCCGGCCCTTCACCCTCGAAGAACAGCGGCGCTTCTACGTGCGCCCCAGCGGTGAGCTGTACACGGTCTCGGACGACGTCCCGGACGGTTGGCAGCCCAAGCCCGTTAAGCAGAAGTGATCCATGAACGGTGACAGCAGCGATAATCCTCTCGATGTCTTGGTCGTGGGCGGTGGCCCGTCCGGCACCGCCGCGGCGTGGCGGGCTCACGAGCTCGGCCTCAAGGTCATGGTCATCGACCGCGACTGCGTGCTCAGCATCATCAAGGAGTGGGGCGACCACCAGCCTGAGCCGAAGGACGTCGATGCCGACTACGGCGACCTCGTCGACCTGGTCTTTCCGTCAGGCGGCGACCTTATCTCGCAGCTTGTCTACGAGGACCAGACGCCGGCGAACCAGCTCTACGAGCGGTGGATGAAGGTGTATGACGAGCACCAGGTCCCCTACCAGAACGGCGCCGAGCTCGGCGGCGCAGAGCGGACGGCGGACGGCCTCATCTGCGCTGAGGTCATGCAGCTCGACACCCAGGCCAAGAACAAGGTCTACTGCAAGAACCTCGTGCTAGCGCTCGGCAGCGGCCAACCTGCCAAGGTCCGGCTGATGGGCGACGGCCTGGGGATCCGCTACAAGCTGGGCGACGCCAACGACTACGTCGGTGCGCCGGCGTGTGTTGTCGGCGGCGGCATGTCGGCAGCCGAGGCCGTGGTCGCGATCGCGATCGCGAAGAACAAGGCGAAGGACGACAGCGACATCTTCTGGTGCTACCGCGGCCGCGGTATGCCCAAGGTGGCGAAGGGCAAGGCGCTCGCGGGCAAGTTCTACGAGGCGTGGACCGGCGGCAACATTCGGTATCTGCCGCTCAGCGAGCCGCTGGCCGTCTTCAAAGACGATAAGGGCAACGACCTCGTCGCGGTGAAGACGCGCCGCGTGGTGCAAGATCACCAGCCGCCTGAGCTGCAGTGCTACGAATTCGAGAAGAAGCAGGTCCTCGCCTTCATCGGGTCCGAGCGGCCGACGGCGCTGCTCAAGTCGATGGGCGTCGACGAGTTCGAGCTCGCCGACGCGCCGAAGAAGAAGCGCCTCGCGGTCAGTCGCCTCAACGAGTCGCAGCAGCAGAACGTCTGGATGTGCGGCGGCCTGCTCCACCCGGCCTACATCGAGACGGACGACTTCAGCCCGGACGCGCTGCAATCGAACCTCAAGGAGTATTCGACCTGCTTCAAGATCGGCATGATCGAGGGCGTCAACGTGATCGAGACGATCAAGGCGCGGCTCGACGGCAGCGACGACGCCTCGATCGCCGCGGCGCGCGCGGCGCAGAGCATCGTGATGGCGCCCGCGCAGCGCCCTTCCCCGGCGCCCGCGCCGGAGCCCGCGCCCTCGGCGGAGCCCGAGCAGCGCTTCGGCGGCGTCTTCGTGCACATCGCGCCTGGCGAGGGCGGCGCGAAGACCGACCACTTCTTGTTGGTCGGTGAGAACGTCGTCGGGAGCGCCGCCGGTCAGGTGGTGATCGCTGGCGACGCGCTGCTGAAGGACCAGCACGCGGCGTTCAGGATCGACACCGACGAGTGCTACGTCACGAACCAAGGCTACGGCGGCGACTGCTACGTGCGCGTGAACTCCGAGCGCACGCTCCCAGCCGGCTCGGTGGTGGTCGCTGGCCAGCAGCGTCTCCGCGTCGACGTCGCGGACGGAAAGGTGGAACTGGCAGTGATCGACGCCGCTGGCAACGCCGTGAAGCAGATCCCGGTCTCAACCGAAGAGCGCACCATCGGTCGCGACGATTTGGACCCCAGCGACAAAGCGCTCTCGCGCTCTCACCTCGCGGTGGCGGACAGCGGCGGCGTGGTGCGCGTCCGTGACGCCTCACGCAACGGCACCTTCGTCGCGCTACAGGGCTCGCTCCGCCTCAATGAAGGTGACGAAGTTTGGATGGGCGAGCAGCGCTTCCGCTTCGTGGAGCTGCGGACCGAGTTGGTCGCCAAGGGCGCCGGCGTCGCGGAGGTCGTTGAGCAGCCGCCGGCGGCCGCGCCCGCGCCCGCCGCTGAGCCGGCGCCTGCGGCCGAG
>JAYYEE010000009.1:0-7343 GCA_036160175.1 Planctomycetota bacterium | reverse complement strand
GCGCGGTCGACGTCGGCTTCGGCGCGCTCGGTGCGGCGCCAGCGGGTGCGCTACCAGTCTCGCCGCCGGGCATCGCCGCAGCGCCGAGGCCGTGCGTCTTCATGTATGCCTGCGCGAACGCCGCGTCACCAGAGTAGGAGCTCCACCACTGGCGCCATCGCAAGACGGCCGTCTGCAGCGCGATTTGGTCCTGGCCGAGGTGGTCGTAGCCAAAATCGTGGCCCGTCGCCGACTTGAGCGCCTCGTGACACATGAACCGGACTTCCTTACGGTCGCTGTCGAGCCCCTGGATGAGGTTCGGGGCCTGGTCAATGTCGCCCATCAGCACGAGCGAGCGAGAGGCCTCCATCCGCACGCTGAGCTCCGTGTCGGTCGTGAGGCGCTGCAGCTGCGGCACCGTCCGACGATCGCGCATCCGACCGAGGACCCAACAGCACGACGACCGCACCTTGGCGTGCTCGTGGCCTAAGCCGTCGAGCAACGCTGGGATCGCCTGTTCGCCGGTCTGAGCGAGCCAGAGCAGATTCTGCACCAGCTCCTCACGGTGCTGGAACGGGATCTGGTCGATGCGCTGCGAGATCTCGCTACCCATCAGCGCGTTGGGCTGCTGATACGGGCTGGTAGATTCCGTGGTCGAGCAGGCGGTGAGCGTCAGAAAGGCGATGACAGCGGTGGCCGCGATCCTCATGGGTGTCCTCATCGATGGAATAGAGTACCAGGCCAACGGCCCGGGTCCTCGGGTTCATCGGCCCCTGCCACCGGCGACTTGAGCCACGCGCTCAGGAATCCCCCCACTTGGTCGGGCAGATTTCCCCAGACTTGCGGCGGCCGCGCTGGTCTGATTAGGTCGACGCCGGCTCCCCAGCACCCACCCCGATCGAAGATCCGATGAACAAGGCAGACCTAATCACCGAAGTCCAAAAGCACTTGGGAATGGAGTGTTCAAAGGCCCACGCCGAGCGCGCCGTCAGCGCCGTCCTGGGCGCGGTGGAGAGAGGCTTACAGATCGACGGCGAAGTGCAGATCGTCGGCTTCGGGACCTTCCAGGTGAAGCAGCGGGCGGCGCGCATGGGACGCAACCCCCAGACGAAGGAGCCCATGCAGATACCCGCCAGCCGCACAGTCGGCTTCCGGGTCGGCACAGGGCTGCGCAGCGCCGTCTCTGAGCCCGGCCAGCGCTAGGCGGAGCCGTCGATCCAGCCGCCGCCGAGCACCTTCGTGCCCCGGTAGAAGACGGCCGCCTGGCCCGGCGTCACGGCGTCGACCGCCTCTGCGAACTCCACGCGCGCGGCACCGCCCTGCGCGACGATGCGTCCAGCCACCGGGCGGTGACGCGCCCGCACCTTGAGCTCTGCCTCGATGGGCTCCCCGTCGCGCGGCGCGTCGACGAGCCAGTGCACGCCGCTGACGAACATCGTTCCGCGCTGCAGGCCGTCGCGCGGCACCAGCGTCACGTCCCCCGACTCAGGATCGATCGCCGCGACGTAGTGCGGGGATCCGAGCGCTGGGAGCCCTTTGCGCTGACCGACGGTGAAGCCGTCGACCCCGTCGTGCTCCCCCAGCTCTGCGCCGCTCGCGTCGACGAACCTGCCTGGACGCCCCGCGCCCCCGCGGGCGCGCACGACGTCGCGGTAGTCGCCGCTGGTCACGAAGCAGATCTCCATCGACTCGGGCTTCTGCGCCGTCACCAAGCCGTGCTCTTCGGCGACCGCGCGGACCTCATCTTTGGTCATCCCGCCGAGCGGGAACAAGGTCCGCCGCAGCGCCGCGCGATCGATGCCGAACAGGTAGTAGGTTTGGTCCTTGTTGCCGTCGACGGCCGTGTGCAGCTCGCCGTCCTCGACGCGCGCGTAGTGACCCGTCGCCACCGCGTCGGCGCCGACGTCCTCGGCGAGGTCAAACAGGTGCCCGAACTTCAGGTGCTGATTGCACAACACGCAGGGGTTCGGAGTGCGACCGGCGCGATACTCGGCCGCGAAGTGATCCATCAGCTTCGCGAACTCCTGCTCGTAATCGACCGCATAGAACGGAATGCCCAGACGATCCGCGACCACCGAGGCGTCCCGCGCGTCACTCGCCGAGCAGCACGACTTCTCCTCTGCCGACTTGCCCGCCACCCCGTTGCGCATGAACACCCCGACGACGTCGTGGCCCTGCTGCTGCAACATCAGGGCGACGACGCTGCTGTCGACGCCGCCGGACATAGCTGTGAGGACTCGCATGGTGCTTGGGCGCGCCCAGGCGGGGCGCGGGGATCGACCAGGATGGACATCTTTGGCTGCAACGCAAGCCGCCGTGTCTCTATACTCCTCCCCCAATTGGGGCCGCCGGCATCCGCAGTCCGGCGCCGAGCTTCACCTCCGAGGACTCGGCAGGCCCGCCCGCGCTGAACCCAGCCGCCAAGATGTCGCAGACGACCTACTACCTTCCTGTCACCTTCGCCCGCCCGCAGGACCCGAGCACGCGCTCGGACGCGCCCGCGGCCGGCGGCTCGCCCCAAGCCCCATCCGCCAACGGCGGCGAAGCCGTCGCCGGCGGCGGCGTGAACCCGAGCGGCCAGCAGCCTGCCCCGTGCGCCAACGACGGCATGCTGTGGATGATGCCGGCGTTCCTCGTGATCATGTATTTCTTCATGATCCGCCCCGAGCAGAAGCGGAAGAAGGAGCAGCAGAACCTCCTCGCTTCGATCAAGCAGGGCGACCAAGTCGTCACGATCAGCGGCATGCACGGCGAGGTCGCCGCGCTGACCGACAAGACCGTCACGCTGCGCGTCGACACCGTCAACGTCACCTTCGATCGCAGCGCGGTCGCCAGGATCGAGCGGGACCTCGGCGCTGACGGCGCCGCGACGAAGAGCTGATCGCTCGGCCTGGACGACCGGCCGCGCTGGAGAAGCCGTGGCCTGCCGCGCGCTCGCGCGCGCCGGCCTGCGCGTGCTCGCGCAAAACGTCTACACCCCAAGCGGCGAAGTCGACGTCCTCTGCCGGCGCGGGCGGACGCTGGTCGCCGTCGAGGTCAAATCAAGCTGCGCGCACCCCGCGCCGGAGCGGCGCCTCGCGCCGAAGCAGCTGGACCGCGTCGAGGCCGCGCTCTGCGCGATCGGTCAGTCCTCTTGGCCGCTGCCGCGACAACTCCGCGTCGACGTGGTCACGATCCGGTGGCTGCGCACGCGGCGGGGAGCCCCTGCGCGCGCCGTCATCGACCACTTCCGCGGCCTACGACGACTCGTTCCTAGCGCCCATGGCGTGGGGTTCTCCCGCATCGCTCCAGAACGGCATAGCCCAAAGTCGAGTTACGAAGATACGCTCCGACGTGCACCCCCGCTCATGGTCAGCCTCGCCGAACAGATGATCCCGCGTCGCAAGATGCTCTTGCTGCTAAGCGAGAACCTCTTGTTCGTGCTGGTGATCCTGATCGGCACCAGCGCGCCGCCGCTCAGCAGCCACAGCTTTTGGCTGTTTGAGCCATCCATGGAGCTGCTGCGGGGATTTGCCACCAGCTTCGCCATCGCGATCTTTTGCCAAGCGGCGCTGAGCTACAACGACTTGTACGACTGGAAGGTCGCGCAGAACCGCGCGGACCTCGCCAACCGCCTCGTCCACAGCTACGGCTACTCGCTGGTGATGCTCGGCATCCTGGCGCTCGTCGCGGGGCAGCTGTTCTTCCTCCCGGGCCTGCACGACATCAACGGAGAGACCTGGAAGCTGATCTTGCTCGTCGGGATCGGCTTCGGGCTGGTGTTCGTGCTCCGCAACGTCTTCCACTGGTTCTTTTACAAGTGGCGGTTCGGTGAGCGCGTGATCGTGATCGGGTCATCTCCCGAAGCCTTGACGCTCTCGCGCATGCTGCGTGACAACCCGATGGCCGGCTTTGAGGTCTGCGGACGGATGGAAGAGGCCGGGCAGCCAGCGCTGCAGACGACCAAGGACGACGCCCCGATCCTCGGCGAGCTCCAGGCGCTCCACCAGACATGCCGGGATGAAGGCATCAGCCGCGTGATCGTCTCGCTGAAAGAGCGACGCGGCCAGTTCCCGGTCGAAGCCCTGCTTCGCTGCCGCATGGACGGCGTGATCGTCGAAGAGCGCGAGGCCATGTATGAGCGCTTGACCGGCAAGCTCGCCGTGGAGTCGATGCGTCCGAGCTACCTGATCTACGGCCGGGGGTTCGCCAAGGACCCGCTGACGCTCGCGCTCAAGCGCGTGCTCGACATCTTCGCGTCCTCGATCGGCTTAGCCCTGTCCCTGCCGCTCTGCTTAGTGACCGCTGCGCTCATCAAGCTCACCAGCCGTGGGCCGGTGTTCTTCGTGCAGGAGCGGGTCGGTGAGGACGGCGAGCCGTTCAAGCTCATCAAGTTCCGCACCATGCAGAACGACGCCGAGGCCAAGTCCGGCCCCGTCTGGGCCCAGGAGAACGACACGCGCGTCACCCCCATCGGCAAGTTCTTGCGCACTACTCGGATCGACGAGATCCCGCAGTTCTTGAACATCCTCGCGGGGCAGATGTCGTTCGTCGGCCCACGGCCTGAGCGGCCACACTTCGTCGACCAGCTCGAGGCCGAGATCCCGTTCTATCCGCTGCGCCACACCGTGAAGCCTGGGCTGACCGGCTGGGCCCAGGTCTGCCACCCCTACGGCGCATCGACGGAAGACGCGCAAGAGAAGCTGCGCTACGAGCTCTATTACATCAAGAACATCGGGCTCCTGTTCGACCTCAACATCATCCTTCGCACGATCGCGGTCATCCTCCGCGGCACCGGCGCGCGCTAACGCCCCCCAGACTTGTTCGCCCCCCACCCCCACCAAGACAACCGATGACGAAGATTCTGGTCGCTGACGACCTCGGCGACGAAGGCATGTCCATGCTGCGCGAGAGCGGCCAGGTCACGCTCCAAACGGGAATGGACGAAGCCGCCCTGCGCGCGGCCCTGCCGGGATACCAAGTGCTCGTCGTGCGCTCCGCGACGACCGTGACAGCCAAGAGCCTAGAGCTCGCCGACAGCCTCGCCGTCGTCGGACGCGCCGGCATCGGCGTGGACAACATCGACGTCGCTGCGTGCACGGCCCGCGGCATCGCGGTGATGAACACGCCAGAAGCCAACACCGTCACGACTGCGGAGCACGCCGTCGCGCTCCTCATGAGCCTCGCCCGCAACATCCCGAGCGCCGACGCGTCGGTCCGCGCGGGCAAGTGGGAGAAGTCCAAGTTCACAGGGGTAGAGCTGCAAGATAAGCAGCTCGGAGTGATCGGACTCGGGCGCATCGGCCGGATCGCCGCGGACAAGTGCCGCGGACTCGGCATGACGATCGCTGCGTTCGATCCGTTCGTCACGCAAGCCACGGCGCCAGAGGGGGTCCGCATGCTCGACCTCAGCGAGCTGCTCGAGACCAGCGACTTCGTGACCGTCCATGTCCCAATGACCGAGGAGACCCGCCACCTGCTCAACCGCGAGCGGCTGCTCTCGATGAAGCCAGGCGCGCGCCTCGTGCACGCGGCCCGCGGCGGCATCGTGTGCGAGGAGGGCCTCGTCGAGGCGCTGACTTCAGGCCGCCTGGCAGGCGCAGCGCTCGACGTCTTTGAGTCTGAGCCGCTCCCCGCAGACAGCCCGCTCCGCCAAGCACCGAACCTCGTCTTGACGCCCCACCTGGGCGCCAGCACCGACGAGGCGAAGCGCAACGTCTCGCGTGACATGGCCCGACAGATTGACCTCGTAATCAAGAAGGGCGTCGTGCTCAACGGCGTTAACGTCGCCCGCGTCTCGCCCGCGGACGCGGCCCAGATCGGCCCCTACCTGGACTTGGCGCGCAACCTCGCCTCCGTGCTGACGCAGACGTTCCCAGGAGCCCTGGAGTCGGTCCGCCTCACGGTGCAAGGCGGCGTGCCGCCTTCCGCCCACCAAGCGCTGCAAGTCGCGACCCTAGCGGGAGCGCTCCAACCGACGACCGACGGCCCCGTGACGCCGGTCAACGCGGAGCGCATCGCAGACCAACGCGGCGTCCGCATCCACTGCGACGCGTCCACCATGAAGCGCGACTTCATGAGCCTGCTCCGCGTCGAGGTCGTCGTCGACGGCGCTCGCCACTCCGCAAGCGGCACGGTGCTCGGGCACAAGCACGGCCGCATGGTGCAGCTCGACGACTACGTGCTCGACGCGATCCCCGAGGGGCCGCTGGTCGTGACCTTCCACCGCGACGAACCCGGGGTCGTCGGCAAGCTCGGGACGGTGATCGGCGACGCTGGCTACAACATCTCGCGGATGCAGATCGGGCAGCGGAAGAGCGCGGGCGCAGCGCTCGGCATCCTCAACCTCGAAGGGCCCGCCGACGACGCCCTGCTGGACCAAGTCCGGGCGATCGACTCCGTCGACCGCGCGCAGCTGGTGCGCTGATGGAGTCACCCCCGTTTGCCGCGGTCTACTTCGACTGCGACTCCACGCTGTCGTCGATCGAGGGCGTCGACGAGCTTCTGCGCTTCGCAGACCCCGAGCTCCGCCGTGAGGTCGTCGCGCTGACCGACGAGGCCATGAACGGCACGCGGCCGCTGGCAGAGGTCTATGAGGCCCGCCTCGGCAAGCTCGCGCCGCGCCGCGACCTGCTCGAAGAGGTCGGCGCACACTACGTAGCGAACATCGTGCCCGACGGCGCCGAGACCATCGCCGCGCTCCAACACCTCGGCAAGCACGTCGGCGTCGTCTCGGGCGGGCTGCTCGTGCCGGTGCAGGGCCTCGCCCGCCACCTCGGGATCCCGCTGGAGCACGTGCACGCTGTGCCGCTGCTCTTCGACGAGGACGGCAATTACCGTGACTTTGACCGCGAGTCGCCGCTTTGGCGCAACGGCGGCAAGGTGCCGGTCGTGCGCGGCGCGCCCGCCGACCATCACCCAATGGCGTTCGTGGGCGACGGGATCACCGACCTGGAGACCAAAGATCACGTCGCGCGGTTCGTCGGCTTCGGCGGCGTGATCGCGCGCGACGCCGTCCGCGCTGGCGCCGACCACTACGCGAGCCGACGCTCACTGAGCGCGATCCTGCCGCTCGTGCTCACGGACCAGGAGCTCGCGGCGCTCGCCAACGAAGCGCGGTTCGCGCCGTTGCTTTCCGGCGCCAATGGATGATGCTAGCGGCATGGGCGACTCTCCCGTGCTGTTCATTCCTGGACCAACCGAGGTCGACGCGGAGCTGCGGCAGATCATGTCGATGCCCCTGCTCGGCCACCGCGACCCCAAGTTCGTTGCGACGGTCCAAGACGTCTGCCGACAACTCCAGGCGCTGTTCTTGACCGCGCAACACGCCGCCTTCGAGACGTGCCCGGGGACCGCGATCATGGAAGCGGGGATTCGCAACTTCG
>JAYYEE010000008.1:0-2610 GCA_036160175.1 Planctomycetota bacterium | reverse complement strand
GTCGCCTGTCTGGATGCCGTAGGTCTGCGCCAGCTTCGGCTGAACGCTGCGAACCGACACGCCGCGCAGGCTGCTGGTCTTGCTGACGTAGGTGTCGACGTAGACCTCGTTGAAGAAGTCGCCGGAGCTGCGGAAGCGCTGCTCGTCCTTGCGGCCGATATGGATCTGGTCCCCGATGCGCGTGGTCTCTTCGACCTCGCGCCATTGGCTCTGCGTGCTCTCCGAAGCCTCGCTCCGCGCGACTCGCTCGCCCTTGCGCCCTTGGAGCTTACGCAGAGCGATCAGCACGTCTTGCGGGATCTCTGCGGTCGTCTTCAGCAGCTCTTCTTCCTTGGGTGTCGGCGCGGCCTCGCCCTCCGACGGCGCTGGCACCTTACGAACGAAGAACGCGGACTGGGCGTCGCCAGCGACGCGGGACAACGAGATGTGGCCGTAGGGAGGCCACAGCGCGGCTGCGCGTCGCGGGTCGCCGCCGTCATCGACCCAGATCTTCTGCAAGATGCCGTCGCGCTGCGCCGACATCCCAGTGGGCATGGGCGCCGGCTTGCTGGCCGAATCCTTGGCAGACTTCGACGAAGGCCGACGACCGCGGCCGCGGTTGCTGCGGGTCTTCGCGGACGACGGCGCGGCCGAGAGATCCCGGGGCCCACCCGCGCGCGCGCCAGGCGGCTGATTTTCTTTCAGCCACCACGCCGGCGGCTGCACCTTGGTCGGCGGCTTGTAGCGGATGATCACGTGGGTGTCGCCGCCGCGCCCTGCGTCCTTGCCGTCGTAGACCAAGGAGACCAGCTCGAAGATGTCCTCGAGCGGCGTCATGTCGACCTTCGGCTTCTCCGCCTCGCGGCGCTTCTGCGCGAGCTCCTCTGGCGTCGGCTGCTTGGGCGGCAACTTGCCGACCAAGTTGACTCCCTTGAACTGCTCCCACCAGCTCGGCACCGAGTAGTTCACGCCCGAAGCCTGGCCGCCGGAGCCCTTGCCGCGCTTCACCAGCTCCTGCGCCTTCTTGAGCCCGCCCTTGGACGCTTCCATCATCGTGTTCGCGTCGAACAGATCGAGCGAGTTGTAGACCGTCCAACCCGCCCAGCCGAAAAGACCGAGCGCCGTGACATACAACAGGAACGGAAGTGGCAGTCTCATCGGCGGTTGCTGAGCGTAGCGGAATCCGGACGACGCCGCGACGCTGGCGTCTCCAGGGTAACCCGACTCGGACACCCGGAGCGACGCGTTTCTTCCGCGCGCGCCGCCCTTTCCGGCGCGCGGCGCCCAACATCCAAGACGCCTCGCAGAGCGAGGCGTCGCGCTCCGTCGCCGGAGCAGGTCGGCTGCCGAGCGGAGGGCCCGGCGCCTAACGAGGGAGGCTTACCAAGCGAAGTGCCTACCAAGCGAAGTGGCAGTGCCTACCAAGCGAAGTGGCAGTGCCTACCAAGCGAAGTGGCTGTAGGCGCTGTTCGCCTCGGCCATCTTGTGCACGTTTTCCTTCTTGGTGACCGCCGCGCCTTGGTTGTTGTAGGCGTCGAACAGCTCCTCGGCGAGGCACTTCGCCATGGGCTTGCCGCGCTTGCTGCGGGCCGCGTCGACCATCCAGCGGATCGCGAGGCTCTGCTGGCGGCGCTTGTTGACCTCGCGCGGGACCTGGTAGGTCGCGCCGCCGACGCGCTTGGAGCGGACCTCGACGCGCGGCTTGATGTTCTCGATCGCCTTGGTGAAGACCTCGACCGGCTCGGCGCCTTCGACCTTGGCGCAGACGGTGTCCACTGCGTCGTAGAACAGCGTCTGCGCGGTGGTCTTCTTCCCGTCGAGCATGATCTTGTTGATGATCTTGCTGGCGAGCTTGCTGTTGTAGCGGGGGTCCCCCTTCAGGTGGACCTCAGTGGACTTGTAGGAACGCGGCATCTCGGATCAGGTGAGTGGTCGGTTGGCGGCTTAGGTCGCGGTCGTTACTTGCTCTTCGGGCGCTTGGCGCCGTACTTGCTACGACCACGCCGGCGAGACTCGACGCCAGAAGCGTCCAAGCAGCCACGGAGCACGTGGTAGCGGACACCCGGGAGGTCGCGCACGCGGCCGCCGCGGATGAGCACGATCGAGTGCTCCTGCAGGTTGTGGCCTTCACCCCCGATGTAAACCGTAGTTTCCTTGCCGTTGCTCAGGCGAACCCGCGCGATCTTGCGGAGCGCGGAGTTCGGCTTCTTCGGCGTCACCGTCTTGACCTGCAGGCAGACGCCGAGCTTGTGCGGGCAGCGGTCGAGGATCGGAGACTTGCTCTTCTCCTTGATCGCCTTGCGGCCCTTGCGGATGAGTTGGTTGATCGTGGGCATTACAGTTGGATCGACAGTCCATTTACGGGCTCGCCGAGGGGGCAAACCCGAGGTCGACCGGAGGACCGGTCAAGAAAGGGGGCGCAACAGAATACGGAAACCGTCCCCGAAAACAAGCCGCCAGCGGCCTCGGGAGCGGCGCGCCGGGGCTACTCCGCCCCGGAGCCTGCGCCGGTAGGCGCTCCCCCGCCCGGCGAGTCGCCAGACGGGGCCCCGTTCGCGGGGTCGCCGGGAGCCGCCGGTTCATCGTCGATGCCCTCGAGACGGATCACGGGACCTCCCTCATCGAGGAAGC
>JAYYEE010000007.1:0-7105 GCA_036160175.1 Planctomycetota bacterium | reverse complement strand
GAGTCGGCCGTAGTCGATCACGCTTGGTCGGTGATCTTACGACCTCAGGCCGCTAGCGCGACTTCGCGAGCTTGGCCCACTCCGAGTTTGGGTACTCGTTGAAGAGCAGACCGCGGCAGCGGCCGACGATGTAGACGTACTCGGGACCCTTCCACTTCCGCGCCGCTTGCGAGGCGTGGTAGAGCGCCTCGGCTTGCAGGCTCGGCCAAGCGTCCTTGGTCACCAGGCGGACGCGCAGGAACATCAGCAGCGCGTTCTTGGCCGCCTCCTTGCCGCCCTCGCCCTCGAGGTCGATCAGGCCCAGCCCGAGGTAGGCGCCAGCGCGCGCGCTGTCGTCGACGCCGTCCTTCTTGACGATGTCTTCGTAGATGCGCCTCGCGTCGTCGATGCCGCCGGTCTTGCGCATGCTGTGAGCGAGCTCGATGTTGGCGCGCCCGGCGACGACGGGGTTCACGCCCCGCGCGCGGCCAGCGATGGACTTCAGCTTGCGCTGGAAGTCCTCTGGCGAGCTCTTCTCGGACAGGGCCTGGAAGAACGACGCCTCGATGGCGAAGCCGTCGGGCCACGCGCCGCCGATGGCGTCTTGCTCGTACTTCTTCGCGACCGTCAGCGCGTCACGGCTGCCCGCGCCCATGTAGTATTCAAACTTGATGCGGTAGACGTCCGCGAGCGCGCCGCCTTCCGGGAACGCCTTCGCGAGCTCGTTGAGCGCCGCGACGGCCTGCGCCGGGTCACCCTGATCGAGGAAGCCGTTGGCCGCAGCGACGAGGCCGACCTGCGCCATGACCGCGTCCTTAGCTTGCACTTGCTCGCGAGCGAGCGTCAGCATCATGGCCGCGTCGTTCAGGCCGCGCGCGTAGACCGTCTTGAACTTGGCGAGCTCCAGCTTGGCGACCTTGTCCGTCTCCACCGACTCCGTGCCGCTGCCGCGCTTGTAGCGGACGTTGCGGATGCCGTAGTCGGTGACCTTGCACTTCTCGACCACCGTGCCGTTGACGAGGTGGATCTTGTCGGACTGGGCGGTCGCCGCGGCGGCGACCAGCAGGGTGGAGAGGCTTGCTGCGAGGAACTTGGACGTCATCTGGATCGCGGAGAGGTCATAGGACCGATCGGGAGGGGCCAAACATTCTGCCCAGCGGGGCGCTCCAGCACAACGGCAGGAGGCCCTCCCAGGTTCGCTCAGCTACAGAAAGCCTTTTCAGATAACCGGTTGGCCGCACCGCAGCGCGACGCATCGGGCTCAATGATCAGCCTGGGGCAGATCCCGGACGCCTTCGGCCCTGGCCTTCTGGTCGCTCCGCTCCCCCCAAGAGGCTTGGAGGTCGTGGCCGAGGCGTCGGACCGCGATCAGCTCCGCGACGACGCTGACGGCGATCTCCTCGTGGGTCCTGCTGCCGAGGTAGGCGCCCATCGGGGTCCGCACCGAATCCAGGAAGTCGTCGCCGACGCCCTGCTCACGCAGATGCTTCCAGAGGAGCGCCTGCTTGGTCTTGCTGCCGATCATCCCGAGGAAGCGCAGCCGGTCGCCGGCAGCAAACCGCGCGGCGACCGCCTCGAGCACCGCGCCGTCCTCTTTGTGTCCGCGGGTGACGATCACGGCGTAGGAGTTCTGCCGGATCGGCATGCTCGCCACGGCGTCGCAGTAGTCGCCGCCGACGGTGGCGTGGGCTTCGGGGAAGCGCGCTGCCGTCGCGTAGTCCTCACGGTCGTCCACGACCGTGGTGCGGAAGCCCGCGAGCGACGCGACCTGGCACAGCGCCTTGCTGACGTGGCCGCCGCCGAAGATCCAGAGAACAGGGGTCGTAATCGGTTCCACGAAGATCGTCACCTCTCCGCCGCACATGAGCCCGCTGTCGGGCGAGTCCTTCTCGGTCAATCGAAACTGCAGCGACTGCGGTTTCTCGTCGGCCAACACCTGCAGCGCTGCGTCGTAGACCTCGGCCTCGAGGCAGCCGCCGCCGACCGTCCCGAGGAACGTCCCGTCGGCGAGCACCAACAACCGCATCGTCGCCCGACCAGGCGTCGAGCCGCGCGTGCCTACGATCGTCGCGAGGGCGGCGGGGATGCCCTCGGCGCGGAGGCGCACGATCTCTTCGAAGATGTCGGGTTGGGGGGCCAAGGGCAGACAGACTAGGCGGAACCTGCGCTCACGCAAAGCGGGCGCGGACGTCCGTCACCGTCATCTTCGACAGCGCGCGTCGACCAGCTGCCGACGCCGGCGCCTTCACGACCAAGTAGTTGTCGCGGCGCTGGCAGGTGCGGCAACGTCCGTAGCTGACGCGCTCGAGCACCTCTCGGTCCCCGCACGCCTCGCAGAGCCGCAGGTAGAGGTAGCGCGAGCGCGACCTCGCCTTGACCTGGCGCCGCAGCCCGTCGACCGGCAGCTTGTGCGTGACGCGAGGCTCTTGTCCGGCGTGCCGCATCAACGAGCGCCAGTGGCGACCGTGCGCCGGGATGTTGGGCCCGAACAGCCGGAACGCCGCGACGTGCGCCGCCTCGTGGATCAACACCCCCTCCACCTCCTCCGGCACCCGCGCCAGCAAGCGCGGGTTCAGCTCGATGCGACCGCGCCGCACGAACGCGCGGCCGGCCGTCGTCGACAGGCGCCCGTTCCAGACCACCTCAACCTCCCGGTCGAGGACCTGCCAATCCGCGAGCAAGGCCGCGCAGCGGCGCTGCAGCTCTTCTGGCGTCGGCAGCTCAGGCTTGGTCACGACGTCCAGCCTAGGCGTCGAGCGGCGCGAGGCCCAGCCGCGTCAAGAAGGCGTTGGGGTCACCGCCCCACTCCCAGTCGGCGTCGGGGATCGCGCAGCGTTCGTTCGTACGCCAAACGAAGGGCCAGCCGTGGGCGACCGCCGCTTCATGGTCTGGCTCTCGGTCACCGACCATCACCACGCGCGTGGCGCCAGCTGCGCGCTGGGCCTCGCGCAGCATGTCGGTCTTGGTCTCCACGTTGGGGCTGTCCAAGCAGAACTGCCAGTCCGTGAGCTCGCGCAGGCCCTGGCCGTCCTGCATCGCCGCCATGTACTCGCTGCGGCAGTTGCTCGCGAGCGCGACCTTCACGCCGAGCTCTCGGAGGTGGACGAGCATCGGCCGTACACCGTCAAAGAGATAGTCGACGCCGCGGCTGACCTCTTCGACCTCCATCGGCAGCACCACCGCGCGCAGGTCGAGCCAGCGATCTTTATGGCTGTCGGGCAAGAACGGCGCCCAGACGCCGGCGTCCTTCATCCCGACGACGGCCTCGGCCTCCTGCTGGCTCGGCAGCTCGATTTCGACGCCCTCCTGCTCAGCGTATCGCTGCACGCCGGCGCGGATCACCGGCGCCCACCACGCGAACGTGTCGTGGAGGGTGCCGTCGACGTCGAAGATGACGAGGTCCGGAGGACAGTGCTGATCGAGCAGGCTCAAGATGTCGGGGGTGGGTTAGAGGTAAACGATCTGACGGACGCCCATGATCTCAAGCTCGCCCAGCAGCTTCGCGCGAGCGCCCTGCTGGGCGCGCAGCGCGTCCGCGCCGTCCACGGACGCGAGGCGGACGCGAACCACCATGCGCAAGAGGTCGTCGCGCGCCATCGCGCGGGTCGACCGCCGCAATTCGAGCACCAACGCCTCCAGCGGCAGGCGGCGCTCGCCGACGCGCGCGAAGCCGTCGCCGTGCAGTTCTACGGTCATCGCAGCGGCGGCCGGATCAAACTTGACCACGACCGGGTCGCTGCTCGCGCAGCTGCCGAGCGCGCACCCCACCAACAACATGAGGCTGGCGGTCAGCCGCATTGCGCCGCGATCCCCTGCACCTCGATCAGCGCATCTGGGTCGAACAGAGAGACCACCTGGAACATCGCCATCCCCGGGTAGTGCTTGCCGCAGTGCTTGCGCCACACGCGCCCGAACTCCTTGCGCGCCGTCGCGTAGTCGTTGCGCGACGTGACGTAGAAGTTGAGCTGCACGACGTCCGCGAAGGCCATCTCCGCGTCACGGAGGATCGCGGCGATGTTCGCCATCGCCCGGTCGAGCTGCGCGGCTAGGTCTCCTGGGCTCTCGACGCAGCCGGCGGGGTCGTAGCCGCACTGGCCGGCGAGGTAGAGGGTGCGCTGATCCCCGTTGCCGGACTCGACTAGCCACGCGTGCGCGAAGCCGACTGGCGGCGACAGGTCCTCGGGATTGATGGCTCGTTTGGTCATGACAGCTCTCGCAGGATGGCCCGCACCGGGCTGGAGTCGCAACCGACGATCCGAAGCGGCAGCGCGATCAGCTCGTAGTCACCCTCTGGCACAGACGTGAGGTCCAAGTTCTCCAAGATGGCGACCGAGCCGGCGTAGAGCGCCTGGTGCCCGCCGAGGTCCTTGTCCGTGGAGTGGTCCATGCTCGGCGTATCGATGCCCACGAGGCGCACCCCCGCAGCAGCGAGCGCGCGGGCCGCCTCCTCGCCGAGCGACACGAAGTCTGGGTCGAAGGCCGCGTGGTCGTGCCGCGGGCTGGTCCGGATGAGCACGCGCTCGACCCCGTCGAGCGCGCCCGCCGCGAACGCCGACGCCGGCACGCGCGGCGGCGCGCCGACCGGCGTAACCTCGACGACGCGACAGCGCCCCATGTAGATGTCGAGGTCGACGCTCGCGATGTCCTCGCCAGCGGAGTCGTAGTGCAGCGGCGCGTCGGTGTGCGTGCCGACGTGCACGGACATGCGGATGGTGCTGACGTTGCACGCAGCCCCCTCCGACATGCGCATGACCCACTCTTGCGAGAAGGGCGTGTCCCCCGGGAACGTCGCTGTGCCCGGCTCGATCCGCTCGCTGATGTCCCAGACGCGACGGCTCATCCGGGCTTGCGCTCCTGCTGGAGGAACGGCAGGTGCTCGCCGCTGTCGAGGATGTCGCGCACGGCCTGCATGCACGCGCGCACCTCCTCGGCGGTGTTGTAGAAGTGCGGCGCGACGCGCAGCCCCGCGTCCGGACGGTAGTCGACCACGATCTCGCGCGCAGACAGCGCCTGGCACACGGCGTAGCCGTCGGGGACGTCGATCGCGACGTGTCCACCGCGCCGGGCGGGGTCAAGCGGCGACCTGAGCGCGAAGCCGTGTCGCTGCGCCTCGTCGACCAGCAGCGTCGTCAATTGCTGGCTGCGACGACGGATCTCGCCGAGGCCCACCTCGAGGCAGGTCGCGATGCCCTCTTTGCCGGAGTAGAGCGCGGGCACGTTCGGCGTGCCCGTCGCGAACCGGTGACCGTCTTCGCGATAGTCCTGCCCATCGGGCGAGAACAAGAACGGCTGCTTGTGCGCCGCCCACCCCGTAAACGCGGGCGTCAGCGTCGGGATCAGATCCGGCCGCACGTAGAGGAAGCAGTTCCCAGGCCCCCCACACAGCCACTTCAGCGCGCCGCCGACGGCGGCGTGCACGCCCGCCTTCTCTAGCTCGAGCTGCTGCGTGCCGACCGAGTGGAACGTATCCAGGATGACGAACGCGCCGACCCGGTTGGCCTTCTCGACGATCGGCGCGATGTCGACGACCGCCGAGCTGCGGAACATCACGTGGTCGATCGCGACCAACAAGGTGCGGTCGTCGATGTGCGCCGCGAACTCTTCCCCGTCGGTCGAGATCCCGTCGGCCGCCGCCGGCACCCGCACCAGCTCCGCGCCGTGCGCGGCCCGCGCCTCGTAGATGTACTGATCGCTCGGGAAGTTCCGGTCTGCATAGACCACGCGGTTGCGCGGCCCATCGAACCGGAAGCACGAGAGGATCATCTCCAGCGCGACCGCGATGTTCTGGTGCATCGTGACCGAGCCGGCGCGGACGCCGAGGGCCTGCGCGACCTGGTCTGCGACCCGCTCCTGCAAGGTCCACCACCCGTCTCCCCAAGACCGCACTCCGCGGCTGTCCCACTCATCGACGAACTGCTGGACGCTGTCCCGCGAAGCCTTGGGCATCGCGCCGAGCGAGTTGTTGATCAGGTAGTTGCTGCGCTGCGTGATCGGGAAGCGCTCCCGATACTTGAGCAGTGGGTCGTTGTCGGTCTGGGTCTCGGCCACGGTTCCTTCGTTCTACGGGCCGTCTGGGTTCGCCGCCCGTGAAAACCGGACGCAGCCAAGCTGCTGGAAGCGACCGCGACGCTGTTACGCCGCGCGGATCTTGCGGAGGACAGCGTCGACGAGCGCCGGGTCGGCGCCGAAGCCTCGCGCCGCCTGCGCTTGCTGCTCGGCCTGCTCGAGCCGCCCGACCAGCGCCGAGGCCTGGGCGAGATGGAGCAACGTGGCCGAATCTTCGGGGAGGAGCTCATGCGCGCGCACCAAGTGCTCATACGCGTCGGCGCCCCGCCCTTGCTGGAGCATGACGGTGCCGATCCGGTTGTGGGCGTCGGCGCACGCATCGTCGAGCCGAGCGGCGCGACGCAGCAGCCGCTCTGCGCGCCGAAGGTTGCCGAGCTTCTGCTGAACCACGCCGAACAACAGCCAGGGCTCAGGGACGTCGGCGACTCGCCGGACGAGGGCCCGCGCCGCGCCCAGCGCCGCCGGCAGGTCGCCCGCATCCAGCGCCTTCTCGACGAGCTGCGTGCCCTGCCAGAGCCCGGGCACCATGCACATCCGAAGCAAGCGCTCTGCCTGCTGCTTGAGGCGCTCTGGGACGCCGAGCTCCAGCGCGCGGTGTAACGCGACGGCCGCCGCGGCGACCTCGCCCAGCATCAGGCACGCCCTGCCGAGCTCGTAGTGCAGCATCGATTGCTCTGGCGCTTGCCGCAGCGCGCGCTCGAGGATGGTCCGCGCCAGCGCGGGCTGCTCCTCGTCGAGCAAGAACGACACCACCAAGCGCGCCACCGGGACGGGCAGCTCATCCTCGCCGAGGAGCTCGTCGATCAGCGCCGCGCGCCCGCCTGCGTCGCCCGACCGGTCCATGCTGGCGGCCAACTGCGCGATCAGCTGCGGCGTCGCGGCGCCTGCGACGCGAGTACGCTGGACCACTTCTTTCACGCTGTCGTCGTCGCCGGCGCGGAACGCCATCGCCGCGGCGCGCTCCGCCAGCTCGCTGTCAGTCGGCAGCGCGCACGCCGCGCGCACCACGATCCTCGTAGCGGCGCGCTGGTCGCCTGCGGCGAACGTCAGCCCGCCGAGG
>JAYYEE010000006.1:0-9203 GCA_036160175.1 Planctomycetota bacterium | reverse complement strand
CAGCGCTTCACCCCTTCCTGCGGCCACCCGTAGTCGGTCTCGTCGACCTGGACGCGCCCGACCTCGCGCCACGCGGCGTCCCGCGCCTCGTGCGGCCGCACCGACAGCACGACGTCGCGGTCGACGCCGTCCGCCAGCGGGTAGAGCTGCGCCGTGAGCTTGAGCGTCTCGGCGTGCGTCGTGTAGAGCGCGAACGCCACGCTCTGCTCGACCGGCGCGGCCGTGTCTTTCCAGTCTTTCGGCCAGAAGGCGCCTTGGCCGGCGGCCGCCGACGACAACGTCAGAGAGAGCAAGCAGGTTGCGAGAGCGCGCATGCCCGCACTCTAACCGTCGCCCCTACTGCGATCGGGGACGATCTTCGGCGGCGCGCATGCTGCGGTCGTGGACTCGCCCGAGGAGGAGCTGCGCCAGCACCGCGCCCGAGACCGCCATCGTCATGTCCCACTGCGCGTCCCACGGGTCCCCTTGATGTCCGAGCCACTCGGGGCCTGCGTCAGGATAGAAGGCCAGCACGACCCCCATCTCGAGCAGCTCATACGCAGCGCTGAACCCGAGGCAGCAGGCGACGCACAGCCAAAACACCGTCCAGCCGTTGTGCATCTGGCGCCTACGGACGAGCCACTCCTTGAGCAGGATGGCTGGGACGAACCCTTGGGAGAAGTGGCCGACGCGATCCGCCGGGTTCCGCTCTAACCCGAACGCCTCCATCACCGCTGCCGGGATCGGCACCTCGGCGAAGGTCCACCGGCCGCCGACGCACTGGATGAAGAAGAACCACGCCAACAGCACGTAGGCGACCGAGCTGAAGCAGAAGCTGCGACGCCGCACCGCGAAGACCGCGACCACCGCTGCCAACGGCACGACCTCGAACGCCCAAGTCGGCTTATCGGGCGCCCCGAAGAAGGACCACGACGCCGCGACCGCGCAGAACACCATCAGGGACGAGAACAAGGCGTCACCACGGCTCTCCATGCCCTCGATCGTAAGCGCGCGAAGCTCGTGCGGCCATCGCGCGACCCCGCGGAGGCCGGTGTCCGGTCCGGACGTAGGCCTAGAAAATGCTCACGACGAATCTCCCCCGGCCTTGCGGGCGATAGAACCAGCACCATGAAGTCCCTCACCAAGATCCTCGCCGCGGCCTCGACCGCGCTCCTGTTCGCCGGCTGCAACACCATGAACGGCGACGCCCCCGCGTCCCAAAACCAGACGCTCTGCGTCATCAGCATGGAGGACGCCGACGGCGGCCCCACGGCCGAGGTTGATGGGCAGACGGTCTCGTTCTGCTGCAACAGCTGCAAGAAGCGCTGGGGCAAGCTGGACGACGGCGCCAAGCGCGCAGCGCTCGCCAAGCTCGCGGCGGGCGGCAACTAGCGCAGCCGCGTCGACGCGGAGGTTTAGAGAGCGCAGGTGCGAGCGCGCACCCGATCGCCCTACAATGCGCGGGTGAGCCTGCGCGCGCGCGTCCATCAGGTCCTCGAAGACCCCGAAACGCCGATCGGCGGCTTCGTGCGCTGGCTGCTGGCGACGCTGATCGTCGCCAACGTGCTGGCCGTGGTCATGGAGACCGTCCCTTCGGTCCACGCGAGCGGCGCGCGATTCTTTCGGGTGTTCGAGTGGTTCTCGCTGCTCGTGTTCGCGGTCGAATACGCGCTGCGCCTCTGGTCGGCCGGCGAGGTCGAGCGCTACCGCGGCGTCCTCGGGCGCCTGCGCTGGGCGTTCTCCATGGCGGCCGTGATCGACCTGCTCGCGATCGTCCCCGCGATGTTCGTGACCGACATGCGGCTGGTCCGCGTGCTCCGGCTCGCGCGCCTGATCCGGATCGCCAAGCTCGGCCGCTACTCACTCGCGCTGCGCACGCTGCGGCGCGTCGTCAACGCGCGCATGCCCGACTTGGCGTCGTTGAGCTTTGTGCTGCTGATCTTGCTGGTGCTCAGCTCGTCGCTGATGTTCCACCTGGAGCACGAGGCGCAGCCCGACCAGTTCTCGAGCATCCCGGCGACGATGTGGTGGGGCATCGTGACGCTGACGACCATCGGCTACGGCGACATGGCCCCGATCACCGTCGAGGGCCGCATGCTCGGCGCGCTGGTGGCCATTTTGGGGATCGGCATGTTCGCCCTGCCGGCCGGCCTGCTGGGCGGCGCCTTCCTAGAGGAGCTCGGTAAGGCGCGGCGGCAGGCCCGCGAGCAGCGCAAGGGCGACGCCTCGGCGAAAGGCGACGCCTCGGCGAAGGGCGCGCGCTGCCCTCACTGCGACGAGCCCTTGTAGGCAGACGCGCCCGCGGCGACGTCCCCCTTAAGACCAGCGGCCAAGCGCCGCGCTGTTTTGTGATGCCGATGGCCCCGCCGGCGCCGTCCGCCCATAGTGGCGCCTAGCTAGGCTGACGCAGCCGGCAGTCCGCCCGCGAGGCTCTCACCAACCCTACAGATGATGCTGTCCCTCCCCACATCCTGGCGTCGCGCCGCGACGACCGTATTCGCGATCACCGGCCTGCTGTTCGCTGACGCCACCGCGCAGGAGCAGGCGGCCAAGCCGCCCGCGCCGACGCAGAAGCCCTTCTTGTGGCGCTTCGAGGTCGACGGCACCGCCCACCACCTGTTCGGCACGATCCACCTCCCCGACCCGCGCGTCACGACCTTATCGAAGGCCGTCGAGTCCGCGCGCGCAGACGCCGACGCGCTCTATGTCGAGATCTTGACCGCGAACAAGAACAGCCTCGCGCTCATGCCGAAGCTGATGCTCCCCCGGGGCGAGAGCCTCAAGGAGATCCTTGGCGAAGAGCTCCTCGAGGAGGTCCAGGCCTATTGCGAGGGCGCTGGGCTGCCGTTCCAAGCCATGCGCCGGTTTAAGCCGTGGGTACTCTCGATGAACATCTCGCTCGGCGAGGTGATGATGAAGTTCCAGGGCAAGGACCCGCTCGACGTCATGCTCGAGCGAGACGCGCGCGAGGCGGAGAAGGTCGTCGGCGATCTCGAGACGATGGAGTTCCAGCTGTCGCTGTTTGACAAGCTGACCGAGGGTTACCAGAAGCGGATGGTCCAGTCCGCGCTCGAAGAAGCCGGCAACGGCAGCGAGACGATCGAGCAGATGCTCGAGGCCTACCTGCTCGGCGACGCCGAGGCGCTCGCCGCCGTCATGGAGAAGTCGCAGCGCAAGGAGTCCAAGGAGTACGCCGAGAAGTTCCGCGAGCTGCTGATCGTCGCGCGCAACAAGGGCATGGCCAAGCGCATCCTCGAGCTGCTCAAGGAGCACCCAAAGCGCAGCCACTTCTTCGCGGTCGGCGCCGCGCACACCTTCGGCGAAGACGGCATCGTCGACCTGCTGCGCGAGCAGGGCGTCAAGGTCGAGCGGCTCAACGGCGCGGGCGACGTCGTCGCTGAGCCGGCGCCGAAGAAGCCCGCCGACGCGCCGGTCGAGCACCGCAAGGCCGGCTGAGGGCCGCGCCCGTCAGACCTGCGGCACGCTAAGGATCTGCCGCACGTCGCGCGCGATCGTCTCGCCGATATTGGTCAGCGGCAGGTCGTTCGGGTCTGTCCCGAACGGCTCCTCGATCTCGTTCGCCAGCAGCTCGAGCCCCATCGTCGCGAAGAACGAGAACATCGACGCGATCACGGCCCCGTAGCCGAAGTCCTTGACCAGCGCGAACGGCACCAGGATCGCGTAGAGCACGACGAACTGCTTGACGTAGGACGAGTAGCTGAACGGGATCGGCGTCTTGCGGATCCGCTCGCACTTGCCGAGCACGTCGTCGAAGGCCTGCAGGAGCGGCTGCAGCGTAACGCGCGAGGCTTCATCGAGGTGGCCCGCCGCGATGTCTTGTTGGACGTCGCGGTGCAGCATCGTCAGCAAGCGGTTGGGCTCGTGGTCGCCGGCGTAGTCCCGCGGCTTGCGCAGGTGCTCCTTGAGCAACACCGGGAACTCTGCGAGGTGCTCGGCGTAGCCCTCCCGCCGCTCGGGCGCGGTGTGGACCAGCTGCGCGTCGAGCTGGTGCGCGAGCCCGCGCGAGACGTTGACCAGCGCCCCCCAGATCTTGCGGCCCTCCCACCAGCGGTCGTAGGCCGAGTTCGTCCGGAAGACGAGCAGCAGGCCCAGGATGATGCCGAGGATCGACAGGAACGCGGGGCCCAACGGCACCGCAAACTTGAAGACGTCGGTCTCGACCCAGACAACCAGCGCGGCCCACGCGCCGGCGATGAGCACGTCGAGGATCAAGGTCCGGAACACTGGGCTGCGCTGGAAGTCGAACAGCACCCGCCACCACTGCTTGGGCTCGTAAGGGATCATCGTTGGTCTCGGAGTCGCCGCGAGGATACCCCCGGCGCAGCACTCGGCTACCGACCGCGCAGAAAGTCGTGCGCGCGCGCTGCCTACTGCACGACCGCGAACACCAGCGCGGCGAGCGCGCCGCCGAGCGCTGGCCCCACGACCGGCACCCACGCGTAGCCCCAGTCGGGCGAGGCCTTGGCGCGGGGCCGCACCAGCGCGAAGACCAGCCGCGGCCCGAGGTCGCGGGCGGGGTTGATGGCGTAGCCCGTCGGCCCGCCGAGCGCCAAGCCGATCACCCACACGAGCAGCCCGACCGGCAGCGCGTCGATCGCGCCGAGCCCGTAGTCGGCGACCTCGACGCCGGCGAGCTCCAGCGTCGGTTTGGCCATCAACAGCACCCCGAGCACGAGCACGAAGGTCCCGATCGCCTCAGTGAGGAGGTTGCGCGGCAGGCTGCGGATCGCTGGCGCCGTGCAGAACGTCCCGCGCACGGCCTCCTCATCGGTCGTCGCGCGGTAGTGGTCGAGGTAGCAGACGTAGACGACCAGCGAGCCGAGCATCGCGCCGCCGAGCTGCGCCAAGAGATACGGCGCGACCAACGCGGCCTGGAACTTACCGGCGAGGAACAGCCCGAGCGTCACCGCCGGGTTGAGGTGCGCGCCGCTGTGCGCGCCGACCATGAACACCGCGACGAACACGGCGAGCCCCCAGGCGGTGGTGATGATCATCCATTTGGGCTCGCCGGCCGCTGTGGTCTTGCTGAGGGAGACGTTGGCGACCACGCCCTGTCCGAGCAGGAGCAAGATCGTGGTCCCGAGGAACTCCGCGACGATTGGATCCATCTTGTGCTTGCTGCTCCGGTGGAGGCCGCGCCCGCGTCGAGCGTGGCCTGACCGTATCGCAGGGGCGCGCCGGAGCGAAACGTCGCGCGCCGCGCGCGCCAGATCGGCGAGTGGCGGTGGCCAGCCGCGCCCCTATGATCCGAGGACCGGCGCGTTCGCCGCCGCCACCCCCTCTCGCATCGCTCGCACGGACCCATGAGCCAAGACCACACCTATCCCAAGCTCCACAACGCCGCCTGGCCGGGCCTCGTCGGCAAGGAAGAAGGCACCGAGAACCCGCCGATTCCGTTCGAGCAGATGCTCGAGTGGACCGCCAACGCCGAAGTCAACGGCCAGCGGTTCGACGGCATCGACCTGTTCTTGTCGCTGCCGCACACCGACATCGACTCGACCAAGGACGACCTCAAGCAGCTCGCCGACCAGGTCGGCGGCAAGGACCTCGTCGTCGGCTCGCTGGTCGCGCCCGTGTGGCCGCCGACCGGCGGCGGCTCGGCGATGGGCGACGAGTCCGAGCGCAAGGCGTTCTTGACGCAGGTCGAGAAGGCCTGCCGCATCGCGCGCGACCTGCGCGAGCTGGGCGTCCGCCCGTACGGCATCGTCCGCATCGACTCGGCCGCCGGCGTCGGCGACTGGGCCAAGGACCCCGACGGCAACCAGAAGGTCATCGCGGACACGTTCCGAAAGGCCGCCGACATCGCCGACGCCCACGGCGAGAAGCTCGCCGCCGAAGGCGAGATCTGCTGGGGCGGCATGCACAGCTGGAAGCGCATGGTGCAGCTGCTCGAGATGACCGACCGCATGGGCACCGTCGGCTTCCAGGCCGACATGGCGCACACGCTGCTCTACACGATGGGCTACAACGCGCCCGAGGACCGCCTCCTCCCCGACGACTACCAGTGGGGCGACCGCGAGACGCTGGACGCCGCCTACGTCGAGATGACCGCGGCGCTGCGGCCGTGGGTGCTCGACTTCCACGTCGCGCAGAACGACGCGACGGTCAAGGGCTCGGGCTCGCACGACAAGACCGGCCGCCACTGCTTGCCCAAGGACCCCGACGGCAAGCTCGACATCGCGCACTACGCGAGCTTCTGGCTCAACAACCCCGACGGCAGCGCGACCAAGGCCGTGCAGCACCTGTGCTGGGACGGCTGCATGTTCGACAACAAGGTGATGGAAGACCCGCAGACCTGGAACGACATCCTCGAGGCCATGCTGTCCGTGCGCGCCGCGCACGGCTGGTCGTAGGAGCGCACCCATGAGCAAGCAACTCCGCATCGGGCTGATCGGCACCGGCTTCATGGGCCGGGCCCACAGCAACGCCTACCGCAAGGCCCCCAACTTCTTCGACCTCGGCATGGAGCCGGTGCTGCAGGCCGTCTGCGCCCGCAGCGACGGCGCCGCCGCCGCGTTCGCCGAGAAGTGGGGCTTCGCCTCGTCGGAGACCGACTGGCGCCGCATCATCGAGCGCGACGACATCGACGCGGTCGACATCTGCACGCCCAACGACAGCCACAAGGAGATCGCGCTCGCGGCCGCCGCCGCCGGCAAGGTCATCATGTGCGAGAAGCCGCTGGCGCGCACCGCGGCCGAGGGCCAGGAGATGGTCGACGCCGTCGAGAAGGCCGGCGTCGCCAACACGGTCTGGTACAACTACCGCCGCGTGCCCGCCGTGACGCTCGCCAAGCAGCTGATCGACGACGGCCGCCTCGGCCGGATCTACCACTACCGCGCGCAGTTCCTGCAGGACTGGACGATCGCGACCGACCTGCCGCAGGGCGGCGCGGGGCTCTGGCGCCTCGACGCGGCCGCGGCCGGCAGCGGCGTGACGGGCGACCTGCTCGCGCACTGCATCGACACCGCGATGTGGCTCAACGGCAAGATCGGCAAGGTCAGCGCCATGACGGAGACCTTCGTCAAGGAGCGCATGCACAACCTGACCGGCAAGGTCGAGCCCGTCGGCATCGACGACGCCTGCGCGTTCCTGTGCCGCTTCGACAACGGCTCGATGGGCATCTTCGAGTCGACGCGCTACGCGCGCGGCCACAAGGCGCTCTACACGTTTGAGATCAACGGCGAGCACGCCTCGATCCGCTGGGACCTGCACGACCTGCACCGCCTCGAGTACTTCGACCACCGAGACGAGTCGATCACCCGCGGCTGGCGCTCGATCCACGTCACCGACGGCGACATGCCCTACATGGACAAGTGGTGGGTCCCCGGCCTGCAGATCGGCTACGAGCACAGCTTCGTGCACCAGTTCGCCGACTTCGTCGCGGGGCTGGCGAAGGGCGAGACCGTCGGGCCGACGTTCAAGGACGCGCAGATCACCCAGCAGGTGTGCGAGAGCGTGCTGGCGTCGGGTAAGGACGGCAGCTGGCACGACGTGGCAGAGTAGGCGACACCGATGCGCCGAGCGTTTTTCTTAATCGCGCTCGGCGCGGCGCTTTCGAACGCCCCCGCCCAACAAGGCGGCGTCGAACTCTTCGTCGGCGAGACGCTGTTCGTCGGCGGCACGCGGCTGTCTGCGACGTGGCTCCACACCGAGACCAACGGCCTGCTGCGCTCGACGTCTTCGGCGGCGAGCCCAGACGGGCTCGCGCTCGACCGGGACACCGTAGTGCTCGGCGCGATGCACGGGCTGCGGCGCGGCACCGACGTGACCGTGCTCGCGCCGGTGATCGGCACGCAGGCCGCGTTCGGCGCGCCGCCGAGCCGCCGCGAGACCGACCACTTCGACCTCGGCGACGTCTCGGTCACCGTTCGCCAGCGGCTGCACCACGCGCACTGGGAGCGCAGCGCGTGGGCGACGTCGATGCTGGTCGGCGTGCAGACGCCGACCGGCGCGACGGATGAGCGCCAGGGCGGCGCGCTGCTCCCCGCCAACCTCCAAGCGGGCTCGGGCTCATGGGATCCGTTCGTGAGCCTCGCCAGCACGCTCGAGCTCGACCGGCTCCGGCTCGACGCCAACGCGCTCTACTTCTCCCCCACCGAAGGCAGCCAGCAGTTCGAGGCCGGCGACGTGCTCTCGACGACGCTGACCGTCGGCTACCGCGCGCTGATGACCAAGTATCCAGGCCCCACGGTCAGCGTGAAGGGCGGCGTGCGCTACCGCCGCGAGGGCCGCGCGCGCCAGGCAGGCGTCGGGCTCGAAGGCTTCGGCCGCGAGGAGCTGGCGCTGCGTGCTGGCGCCACGTGGCACCCGACGCCGGACCTGGATGTGGTGTTCACCTTCGAGGTGCCGGTATACCAAGACGTCAACGAGCTGCAGCCCGACGTCGATTACCGCTTGTTGGCGGGCGTCGGCTGGCGCTTCTGACCCGACCATGCGAACGCTCGTCCTCACCGTTGGCCTGCTGCTGACGCTCTTCGGCGCGTGCCAGGCCCCGCACAGCGCGACGCCGTCGTTCGCGTCGCAGACCAGCCTGCGGCTGATCCTCTACGGCTGAACCTGAAACGACGAGCTCTTCGGTCTCGCGAAGGGCCTCGAGCGTCAGTTGGACGCTCACGTCACGGCGGACGCCACCGAGCAGTGGATCCGGCTCTCCTTGCGCGACGACGTCGCGTTCGACCTCACCGCGATCGCGGCCAAGGTCCCGGACTGCGGCTACAAGCTGCGGCGCATCGAAGTCGACGCTGCGGGCAGCCTCGAGGAGCACGCGTTCGTCTTCGCGAGCAACGGCCTGCGCGTCAGGCTCGCGGCGCCCGCGGCGGAGCGCGGCGCCGGCCGCGTCAAGGGCAGCTTCGAGGCGCCGATCGACGACGCGCCCCAGCTGACCATCGAGGCGTTCGAGGCGGGCGCGCGCAGGCGCTAGCGCGAGGCGGCGACCCGTGCGCGGGCTACGTCCGCCGCAGAAAGGCGCCAACCACTACCCGGCGCGCCCCGCTCGAGCAGCACGCCGTCCAAGGTCACCTGCGACCAGACGTGCTCGTTGTGCCGCACGGTGAGCATCACCGGACCGCGGAGCCGCGCCTCCCGCGGCGCCACCGGGCTCGGCTTCTCCGCTTGCAGGAGCGCCTCGAGGAAGATCCCCCTCCCACCCCTCCCCGCTTCCGCCCAGATCTCGTCGACGTCGCTGCTGTCCGACGCGTCGAACC
>JAYYEE010000005.1:0-4662 GCA_036160175.1 Planctomycetota bacterium | reverse complement strand
GGTGGCGCGCGCGGGACCGGAAACGCCCGCGAACGGGTGGCCAACACTGCGGGAATAAAAATTCTCCAGGACCTTCGTCGGGGATCGCGTCGCGGATGACGCCGAAGCAGAAAGCTCGTAGAGCGCATGGCGCGGGCGGGTTGCGGCAACGCGCGAAAGTTGCGGCTCGGGCCTGCGGCGTGGCCGCGACGAGCGCTAGCATCTCGCGCGATGACGGACCTTCGACTCGTCGTGACGCACCCTGGCGGCGCTCACAAGGACGACCTCTTGGCCTGCTGCGTGCTGGTCGCGCAGCACGCCTGCCCGATTGAGCGGCGTGACCCGACGCCCGCGGACCTCGCCGACGCGTCGGTCGCCGTCGTCGACGTTGGGGGCGCGCACGACGCGGCGCTGCACAACTTCGACCACCACCACTTCCCGCGCGAGCACCCGCCGACCTGCGCGCTCAGCCTCGTGCTGGACGCCGTCGGGGTCTACCAGGACGCGCGCACGTTCTGTGACTGGCTCGAGCCGGCCGAGTGGTTTGACTCGCGCGGCCCGAAGAAGACCGCGGAGTGGCTCGGCGTGCCTCGTCGCGCCGTCTCTCAGCTGCACTCGCCGATCGACGGGACGCTGCTGCGCCGTTTCGCGGCGGGTAAGGAGCACCGTCCCGGCGAGGTGGTCTACGACTACATGCGGCTGGTCGGCCAAGACCTGCTCGACTACCTGCAGGGCGTCCGCGCTGGCATCGAGCGGGTGCGCGCCGTGGCTGAGCGGTGGCAGGTCGAGGCGCACGGCGAGGTCATCGAGGCCGTGTTCGTGCCGCGCTCCTCGGAGGCGGTCGAAGACCCCTCCGGCAGCGCGGCGAGCTACGTGCGGGCCGAGGGCCTGGAGCGCGTGGTCGGCGCGACCGTGTATCCAGACCGCCGCGGCGATGGCTACGGCATCCAGCGGTATGAGGACGACCCGCGGCTCGACTTCACACGGGTCGAAGGCGAGCCGGACGTGCGGTTCGCGCACGCCAGCGGGTTCGTCTGCAAGACCGAGGCGACGGAGCCCGCGCGGCTACGCGCGCTGATCGCGGGCGCGGTGGTGCCAGGCGTGCGGCGGCCTGCTGCGACCTAGCGTCCGGCGCGGGCGCGCTGGCTTGCGCCCAGGCTCCGTGATACGAGAGCGAGTGGATCCGGCGTCCGGGTCCGCCGCGACCCCACTTAGCTAGGAGCGCTCATGCAGCGACGCCAACAGATCCTCTCTTCGACCTTGTTGCTCGCGCTCGCCTCTTGCGCGGCGCATAGCCACCGCGTCTTGACCCAGGGCAACGGCAGGCTGGCCATCGTCGGCGCCGACGGCGCGATCGAATGGGAGATGCCGTGGGGCGGGATCCACGACATCCACGCGCTGCCCTCGGGCAACGTCATGGTCCAGCAGGGCGCGGCGAGCGTCGTCGAGATCGACCGCGCGACCAAGGAGGTGGTCTGGCGCTACGACTCCAGGAAGTCGAACGGCAACCAAGGCAAGCGGGTCGAGGTCCACGCGTTCCAGCCGCTGGAAGGCGGGCGGGTGATGATCGCCGAGAGCGGCCCTGCGCGGATCATCGAGGTCGATCGGCAGGGCGCGCTCCTTTCGGTGACGAAGCTGAAGGTGGACCGCCCGCACCCGCACACCGACACCCGCCTCGCGCGCAAGATCGCGGCGGATCGCTACCTCGTCTGCCACGAGGGGGACGGCGTGGTGCGCGAATACGAACAAGGGACGGGCGCGGTCGTGTGGGAATACGACGTCCCCCTGTTTGGGCGCGATCCCAAGGGCGGGCACGGCCCCGACTCCTTCGGCGACAAGTGCTTCGCGGCGCTGCGGCTCGAGGGCGGCAACACGCTCATCGCGACGGGCAACGGCCACAGCGTGATCGAGGTGACCCCGGATAAGGAGGTCGTCTGGCGCTTAGCGCAAGACGAGCTCCCCGGGATCCGCCTCGCCTGGGTGACGACGTTAGAGGTGCTGCAAAACGGCCACTACGTGATCGGCAACTGCCACGCGGGCCCTGGGCAGCCGCTGCTCGTGGAGGTGAACCCTGCGAGCAAGGAGGTCGTCTGGACGTTCGACCGCTTCGAGACGTTCGGGAACTCGGTCCCAAACTCGCAGCTGCTCGACGCGGCCGCGTCGCTGCGCTGACGCGGCGTAGGGCGCAGGCGCCGACTGGCGCAAACGACAGCGGGCGCGTGGCCAGTCGCCACGCGCCCGCTGCGCTCCACCCGAGGCCGTGCGCCCGCGCGGAGCGCAGGGCACGTCTTGGGCGGGATGGTCGCTCCAGCGCTTACAGGCCGACCGTGCCGGTGAGGCCGTTCGAGGTGCTCGCGCCGAAGGCGTTCGTCGACGACGACGAGGCCGACTGGACGGTCAGCATCGCGCCCGACAGCGCTGGGTTGTTGGGCACGTTGACCGACAGGGTCACCGAGCTCGCGCCCAAGACCAAGTTCGCGATGCCCAGGTCGTTGCTCGTGTAGGCACTGCAGCCAGGCGCGCCGATTACGCCCAGGTCGATGCCCGGGTTGACCTCCGAAGAACCAAAGAAGAAGAACGCGCCGAGCGCGGTCGACTCCATGTTGTCGCAGGTCATGTCCCAGCTGGTGCCGAGGACGGGGAGGTTGCTGGTGAGCAGCAGGTTCCCGAGGTCTGCCGCTGCCGTCGAGAACGGGCCGGCGGAGATGTCCGTCGGGCCAGCGTCCACGCTCGGGCCGCCCACCGAGTAGCCGATGAGCCAGTCTTCGGGGTTGACGGTGCTCAGCTGATCAAACGCGATGGTCCAGTCGCCGCTCGCCGTGTCGTAGGTGAACTGGATCGTGTTCGGGGCGCCCGTGTTCCAGCCGTCGACGCCGAGGAAGGTCACCGTCGCGACCGTGCCGCTCTCTTCGTACCAGACGTCGCCGTTGGTGCCGCCGCCGCTTGCCGGCTGCAGGTCGGTCCAGGCGTAGACGCCCGTGTTGGGGTTGTTGAGCATCGTGTTGACGCTCGGCGTGAAGCTCGTGCTGTTGCCGCCGCCGGTCGCGATCCAGCCGTTGGACCCGACCCAGAGGCCGAGCGTGCCGCCGACGGTCGAGGTGTCGATCTCGTCATCGTCGCCGAGGCCGAGCGCGACAGCGCCGGCGCCGAGCGGCGCGAGCGCGGTCGGGGTGGTCGACACGGCGTAGCTGCCGCCGGCGCTGGTGCCGACAACCGTCGTGCCAGCGAGGTCCATCGAGACCGGGTCCATCTGCTCGTAGAACGAGGCGCCCAGCGCGCCGCAGCCCGAGCCGAAGCTCGACGTAGACGCCGCGCCGGCCGGCGCCGGCAAGACGTCTGCAAAGTTGTTTCCGGCGACGATGTCGTCAATGTGGATGAAGCCGGTGTGGTCGTTGCTCTGTCGCAGCGCGATCGACGCGATGGCTTGCCCCGAAGAGCCGCTGGCTTGGACGGACGTGCTGTTCGCGTCCACCGGGTCGACCCAAAGCGAAGACGTGCCCGTGTTGGCGTCGTAGCTGATGACGATCCGGTAGTTGGTGTCGAACTGGAGGTCCGAGGCCCAGACCCCGCCGCCGCCGAGGTTGGAGCTGCTCGTGCTGACCGCGACCGTGAAGTCGCCGCCGGCAGCTGGGCTAAGCAGGCCGAAGCGGCAGTAGAAGCCGCCGTTCGTCGCACGGAAGTGGGTGCAGTAGCTGCCGAACCCGTCCGGGTTGACGGGGTTGCCGGACGGCACGTTCAGGATGAACGACCCGTAGACATCGTCGGTGGTGGCGAGCGGCCCGCCCGGGAACGCGAGCGTGACGTCTTGCCCGGAGCCGCTGCTGAAATCGAGGATGGCGAACGAGCCGTTGGAGTTGATCTCCTTGGCCGTTCCGCCGCTGTGAACGACCCAACCGGCCGGACCCGCGGTGAGGGCGCCGGTGTAGTTGAAGTCGTCGGAGACGAGGGCCTGTGCGGAGGCGGTCGACGCGATGGCGATCGCGCTGACGAGGGTGATTGCGTGCTTCATGGGGGAAGGAAGTTCGGTGCTGGACTAGGTTGAAGGAAGCCCCGCGTAGGCAAGGATTCGGGCATCGCGGGGGTGGCATGATAGCAGCGCGCGAAGGTCTGAGGAGCGAAGTCCAGCGCCCCTTTTCGTGAAGTGTCTGCGAAGGTCGTTGCGTGGTTGCGCTAGTCCGAAGATCGGTTGCGCCAGCGAATATCGCGGCGCCCCTGGCGCTCGGCGCGTCCCTTTCTCGCCGAGGTGTGCGGCTCGCTTCCGTGGACGTCAGTGGCTCGGCTCGCCCGAATGGTCGCTGCGCAGCGATCGTGGCGCGTGCTTGTTGGGGGCGTCCCGGAGGCTTAGATCTGCGCCATGGCGAAAGCAACCTATCGTGGCGTGACCATCGCAGAAAGTGACGCGACCGTCGTGGTCGAGGGCAACCACTACTTCCCGCCGGAAGCTGTGCGCCCCGAGTGCTTGCAGGCGAGCGACACCACCTCGGTCTGCGGGTGGAAGGGGGTGGCCAGCTACCACCACGTAGTCGTGGACGGGGACGTGTGCGCCGACGCCGCGTGGTATTACGCAGACCCCAAGCCCGAGGCCGCGCAGATTCGCGGGCGGATCGCGTTCTGGAAGGGCGTCACGGTCGCGTAGCGCAGCGCTCGACCTCATCCACGACGCGCGCGTGCATGGAGTGGAGG
>JAYYEE010000004.1:0-4918 GCA_036160175.1 Planctomycetota bacterium | reverse complement strand
TTCACGACGGCGCGGTCGAGTCCTATTGTGCTTGCCCTTCATGACCGACTGCCTCGGCCGCAGACACCTGAACATGTCCAGCTCATCCTCCGCGTTCCCTCGACACGACCAGTTTCAGGACCGTCACATCGGTCCGAGCCAGGACGACCTCAGCGCGATCCTGGCGGCGCTCGGCTGCTCAACCCTGGACGAACTGACCGACCAGGCGGTGCCCAAGAGCATCCGGTGGCAGCACGAGCTGGAGACGCCGGCGCCGATGGGCGAGCGCGACGCCCTGAAGGAGTTGACGGCGTTCGCCGCGGAGAACCAGGTGATGCGCAGCTACATCGGCCTCGGCTACCACGGCACGCTCACACCGGCGGTCATCCAACGAAACATCCTGGAGAACCCGGGCTGGTACACGCAGTATACGCCCTATCAGGCCGAGATCTCTCAGGGCAGGCTGGAGGCGCTGCTGAACTTCCAGACGCTCATCCTCGACCTCACCGGGCTCGAGGTCGCCAACAGCTCGCTGCTGGACGAGGCCACCGCCGCCGCCGAGGGCATGGCGATGTGCTACCGCCTGCACAAGGGCAAGGACGCCAAGACGTTCTTCGTCGATGACAACGTCCACCCACAGACGCTAGCGGTCCTGCAGACGCGCGCCGAGCCGCTCGGGATCCACGTAGAAGTCGGCGACCACCGCGCGGCCCCATTCTCCGATCAGCACTTCGGCGTGCTGCTGCAGTACCCGGGCAGCGACGGCGTGATCGACGACCCGACCCCGACCATTGACCGCATGCACCAGAACGGCGGCTTCGCCGTCGTCGCCGCGGACCTCTTGGCGCTGACCGTGCTCAAGCCGCCCGGCGAGATGGGAGCCGATATCGTCTGCGGATCTAGCCAACGCTTCGGCGTCCCGCTTGGATACGGCGGCCCTCACGCGGCCTACATGACCGCGAGCAAGACCTTCCAGCGCCAGATGCCCGGCCGCATCGTCGGCATGACGATCGACAAGACGGGCAAGCCCGCGCTGCGGCTCGCGCTCGGGACACGCGAACAGCACATCCGGCGCGAGAAGGCGACCTCGAACATTTGCACCGCCCAGGTGTTGCTGGCCGTCATGGCCTCGATGTATGCCGTCTACCACGGCCCCGAGGGCCTCAAGGCCATCGCCGAGCGCATCCGCAACCAAACCGCCTGCCTCGCGGGCGCCATCATCGCAGCGGGCCACAAGGTGCAGGAAGGGGCGCGCTTCGACACGATCCGCGTATGGCCGAAGGACGGCGCCGACGCCGTGATCGGCGCCGCGCGTAGCCAAGGGATCAATCTCCGCGACTTCGGTGACGGCTCCGTCGGGGTTTCGCTCGACGAGACCGTCGAGGAGAACGACCTCAACGACCTCGCCGCCGCGTTTGGCTGCAGCCCGCTCCGGCTCGGCGACGACGTCCAGGCGCCGGCGCTCGCGGCGCTCGCGCGGACGTCGGGCTACCTCAAGCACCCGACGTTCCACCGCTACCGGAGCGAGCACGAGCTCCTCCGCTACATCCACCGACTGCAGCAGAAAGACCTCTCGCTGACGACGTCGATGATCCCGCTGGGGTCGTGCACCATGAAGCTCAACGCGACGACGGAGATGTATCCGGTCTCGCTCCCGGGCTTCGGACAACTGCACCCGTTCGCGCCGCTCGACCAGGCCGCAGGCTACCAAAAGCTGTTCGCGAACCTGTCCAAGTGGCTGTGCGACATCACCGGGTTCGCGGCGTGCTCCCTCCAGCCCAACGCCGGGTCACAAGGCGAGTATGCCGGCCTGCTCTCGATCCGCGCCTACCACCGACACAACGGCGAAGCCCAGCGAAACATCTGCCTGATCCCGTCTAGTGCCCACGGCACAAACCCCGCGAGCGCCACGATGTGCGGGATGAAGGTCGTGGTTGTCGGCTGCGACGATGACGGCAACATCGACGTCGACGACCTCAAAGCCAAGGTAGAGCAGCACTCCGCCGAGCTCGCCGCGTTGATGATCACCTATCCATCCACGCACGGCGTCTTCGAGGAGGCCATCCGGGACATCTGCAAGCTCATGCATGACCACGGGGGCCAGGTCTACATGGACGGCGCCAACATGAACGCCCAGGTGGGTCTGATGGCGCCGGGCGAGCTGGGCGCGGACGTCTGCCACCTCAACCTGCACAAGACCTTCTGCATCCCGCACGGCGGCGGCGGCCCCGGGATGGGGCCGATCTGCGTCGCGAAGCACCTCGCGCCGTTCTTGTCGAGCCACCCGCTGGTGCCCTGCCAGCCGACAGGCGACGACGCGCACGCGATGGGACCGGTCAGCGCGGCGCCGTGGGGCAGTGCCTCTATCTTGACCATCAGCTACGCCTCCATCGCGATGATGGGCCCCGACGGCCTGCGACGCGCGACCCAGGTCGCCATCGCCAACGCCAACTACATCGCCGAGAAGCTCAAGGGGCACTACCCCGTCCTCTACACGGGCCAGAACGGAATGGTCGCCCACGAGTGCATCGTCGACGTGCGACAGCTCAAGGCGAGCTCCGGTGTCGAGGTCGGCGACATCGCCAAGCGACTCATGGACTACGGGTTCCACGCGCCGACCGTGAGCTTCCCGGTCGCGGGCACCATGATGATCGAGCCGACCGAGTCGGAGTCGAAGGCAGAGCTAGACCGCTTCTGCGCGGCCCTCATCAGCATTCGGGCTGAGATCCGCGACATCGAAGCCGGCAAGTATCCTCAAGATGACAACCCCGTGAAGAACGCGCCGCACACAGCCGAGGAGGCGACGGCAGAAGGGTGGAACAGGCCCTACTCACGGGAGCTGGCCGTGTTCCCCGCGCCATGGACCAAGGAGCACAAGTACTGGCCCCCCATCGCCCGCGTCAACGACGTGCACGGGGATCGCAACTTGGTCTGCGCGTGCCCGCCGATGGAGGCGTTCGCCGAGGCTTAACGGCACAGAGCCACTATCGCGGCAGCGGGTGCGTCGGATAGGTTGCCGGCATGCGCGTCGTCAACGGTCTGCTCTCTGCCCTGTTCGCTGCCGGCGGGCTCGCCTCGCAGGTCCACTATCACGAAGACGGCAGGCCCTGGAGCCAGCGTGCAGCGAGCGGCCCGGACAAGGTCGTGGACGGGTGGTTCTACAACCTCGGGGTGACCGGCATCCGCGTGGAGCTGATCCCGGACGCGCCGACCCACTTGGTCGTCCGGCACGTCTTTACGGGCTCGCCGGCGGCGGCAAAGAAGGTGGCCGTCGGCGATCACATCGTCGGCGCTGGCGGCTGGGGCTTCTTCGAGGCGCACCGCAACGGCTACGGCATGAAGGTGTTCGGGCCCTATGGCCCGATCTACGACTTCGCGCAGGCGCTCGAGAAGGCGCTCGGCAGCAAGGGGAAGCAGCGGGGGCGGCTCGCCCTGACCCTCGAACGCGACGGCAGCAAGCGCGAGGTCGTCCTCAAGCTACCGGCGAAGCACGGCAACTACGCCAAAACGTTCCCGGCGAACTGCAAGAAGACCGATGCGCTGCGCGAAGACCTGCTCGACTGGTTGCTTGATCAGCAGCGAGACGACGGCGCGTTCGGAAGCCCGCCGGACAACCTGTTCGCGCCGCTGGCCATGCTCAGCAGCGGCAAAGCCAAGTACAAGAAGGCGGTCGAGCGCGCGGCGAAGTTCCACGCGCGCACGACGACCCCAAAGGGTCACGGGTCGCTGATCAATTGGACGTACACGTCTGCCGGGATCTTCCTCAGCGAGTACTACCTCGCCACCAAGGCGTCGTGGGTCTTACCCGAGCTGCAGGAGGTCTACGACTTTCTGATCCACAGCCAATACACCGACCGATCCCAGATCAACCCCAAGGCCTACGAGTCCCACCCGGACGCCGTCCCGCGCAAACCCGGCCAATCAGAAGGCGGCTGGGGTCACAACCCCGGCTTCGAAGGCTACGGGCCCATCGCAATGATCACGGGGCAAGGCGCACTCGCGTTGGCGTTGATGAAGCGATGCGGCATCGACGTCGATGAAGAGCGTGCGGAGGCCGCATACGCGTTCCTCGCGCGCGGCACGGGTAACAACGGCTACGTGTGGTACGGAGACTCCGTCGCCAACCACAACAACTACGCCGACATGGGTCGCACCGGGGCAGCGGGGGTCGCGTGCCTCATGAGCCCGTGGAGGGGCGACTACCAACAGCGCGCCCGCAAGCACGCGGAGTGCATCGGGGCTCACCCCGACAGCTTCCCCGACACCCACGGCAGCCCGACCATGGGGATGGCGTGGGCCGCGTTGGCGGCCAACGCAGACCCGGCGAGCTTCCGCAAGCTGATGGACGCCAACCGGTGGTGGTTCACCCTGTCGCGCTGCAGCGATGACGGCACGTTTTACTATCAGCCCAACCGAGACAACGCCGGCTACGGCGGCGACTCGCGCAAGAAGCCCTCAGCCGTCGTCGCGCTGATCTTCTCGATCCCGGAGCGGAACCTGGCGATCACGGGCAAACCCTATCGATAGACCGGTCAGCGCAACCAATATGCCGTCAACCTCATGTAGACGGCGTCTCGCGCACCGTCTCCGTCCATGTTTGCGCCGGCGGCAAAGTGCGCGGACGGGACCAGCGCCTCTGCAGCGATCTGCCCAGGTGGCTGAATCCACCTGAAGCGCCAAAAAACCCGACGCCGGCATAGGCGCTGGGAGCCCACGAGCCGTCAGAGCACTACAACCGGGCGCTGCAGCGTTGCCGTGGGCGGAGCATTCTACGATGCTGACGGCGCCGCGTATGGGGTGTCTACATCGCCCACCGACAGCAACATGAGTGAGAACCAAGCGCCTAGCAGCGTCCCACAACCGCCGACCGAGCCCGCGCCGGAGCGACCCGCCGAGCGGGTGATCATCCGCCCGTGGCCGAAGGTCGTGTTTTTGTACC
>JAYYEE010000003.1:0-3576 GCA_036160175.1 Planctomycetota bacterium | reverse complement strand
GAGCAAATTCCGATACACGCCAGACGTCAGCGCCGCGCCCGCGATGTTGCATGCGCGGTGCTGCGGCGACGTCGTGTTGTACGAGAACGTCTTCTGCTCCCACGTCGATATGTCCGATCGCTGGAACAGCCGCCCAGAGATCAGCGGCGGCGGCGTGTTGATCGACAACGGGTGCCACAGCGTCGACCTTGCCCGCTACCTCCTCGGGCCGCTGTCGCGCGTCCAAGCGCAGTTCGGCCGGCGCGTGCAGGACCTCCCAGTCGAAGACACGGCGCGGATGCTCTTCCAGAGCCACAGCGGCGCGCTCGGATCGATCGATCTTTCGTGGAGCGTGCACAAGCAAACCGACGCCTACGTCCGCATCATCGGCACCGAAGGCACGCTGGAGATCGGCTGGCGGGCATCGCGCTGGAAGACCACAGACGGCGCTTGGCAGCCGTTCGGCGCCGGATACGACAAAGTCACGGCCTTCCAGAGCCAGCTACAAGACTTCTTCGCTGCCTGCCGCGACGAGGCTCAGCCAGTCATCGACGACACAGACGCGCGCGCCTCGGTCGTCGTGATTGACTGCGCCTATCGCGCCGCGGCAGAAGAACGATGGGTCGCGATCCCGTAGGATGCGGCGACGCAATGGTTGACCGACCCCAGATCCACCAGACCGCCATCGTCGAAGAAGGAGTCCGCGTCGGCCCAGGTACAGCGATCTGGGACGGCGCGCACCTCCGTAGCGGCGCGATTATCGGGCGTGATTGCATCATCGGAGAGAAGTCTTACGTCGCGTACGACGTGCAGATCGGTGACCGCTGCAAGCTCAACGCCTGCGTCTACATTTGCGCCGGGGTCACCCTCGAGGACGGCGTGATGATCGCCGCCCACACGGTCTTCACCAACGACCCGCAGCCGCGCGCCACGACGCCGGACTTGGAGGCGCTGCGTCCGAGCGCGCCAGGCGAACACACCCGGCACACGCTCGTTCGTGAGGGGGCATCCGTCGGCGCCAACTGCACTATCGCGCCTGGAGTGACGCGAGGATCATGGTGCATGGTCGGCATGGGCAGCGTGGTGACCCGCGACGTCGCCGAGCACACCCTCGTGCAAGGCAACCCCGCCAGGGTGGCGGGCAAGGTCTGCGCCTGCGGCGAGGTGGTCGCGCGGGTTGATCAGCACGGAGTGCTGCCCGCAGGCCCACACGTTTGCCGCTGCGGCCGCACGACGCCCTAGGCCGGCTGGCCCGCCGATACGCGGCCTCAACCGCCTAAAATCACGGGCCGACGTGATGCGGCGGGAGGCAGTAGAACCACTTGTTCCACCGCAAGTTGTCGTCGATGGTCCCACGCAGCAAGCCGCCGTAGTTCAGCGCCATGCTCTGAACAGTGGGGTCGCTGGTCAGATCAGCGAGCACGTGCAGACCGCCGACCAAGAACGTGTGCACGCCGCCGAGCGGCGAGCTGCCGAGCAACGCGCCGTTCGGGAGGCCGTCCCAGTGGTTGGCAGAGATGGGCGCCCCGTTGTGCGTCACGGGGACGTAGTAGCGGAGGCCGTTTTGGATCCATCCGTGCTGCGGGTGCGACACGTTCGACACCCACGAGTAGTCAATGGTCGTCGCGACGTCGTTCGCGATTTCCAGCAGCGCAGGCTCTTCAAAGGCAAGGTAGGCGCCCAGGTAGCCATAAAGGAGGGCGCCGTGCTGCCAAGGCATGAAGAACTCATGTGGGGTCGGCCACCCCGTCGGCTCATAGTTGGATTGGAACATTAACGCGCGGCTCGGATGGTCCTTGCGACGACCAGGCTCCACCACCTCGTTCACGCGGCGCATGGCGTAGTCCTTGATCGACTCGTCTTGCGTCGCTTGGTAGACCTGCGCGAATCCCTGCATGCACCAGCCCTCGGCACGCGTCGGCTGAACGTACTGTGTGTAGTAGTACTGGAGGCGCATCAGACCCTTCAAGCTCTGCCCCAGCTGTCGCAGTTCTTCCTTGGCCCACGCGTCTCCGCTGATGGTCCAGTAATCGAACAGCAGGTCGGCCGACCAGTGCTCGTGATCAAACGGGGTCCAGCCGTGGGCGCGCGGCTGACCGACGCTCATGCTGCGGTATGCCGGGTACGGATCGTTGTCGCGGAGCCCGCTGCGACCGAGGTGCTCGCCGCCGACAGCCAGCAGCGGCGTCCCCTCCCACAGCAAGATCTGCTGCTCCGCGCCGACCTCGAGCCCGTAGAGGTGATACGGCCGCATCGCCTGGGCCCACGCCATCTGCTCGAGCTTCTCAAGCAGGCGGTGGTTCCCACCCTGGATCGCGTGCGCGAGTTCGGGCGAGAGCGGGTGATTCCTCGGGGTCCCCGTCGCCGAGGAAAGCTGGATATCCCCGCGACGCCCCCACGTTCCGAACCAACTGTTGTTGTTCCACGCCGCATATTCCGCAGACGCGCGGGCGTAGGAGTCGGCCGGACCAGGGATCGGGCCGCCCAACAAGCCCGCGGCGCCGGTCTGCTGCCACGTGTATTGCGTCGCGAGCGCGAAGATCGGCTGCTCGATCATGGCGCTCGCTGAGCGCTGCCAGCGCAGCTTGTCCTCGCTCAGGGCGCCGCTTGGCTCGAACCGCAGCAAGAAGCGGTATCTGCGCGTCTGCGCGTCCCCGATGTAGGTGTCCTGCATGACGCGGCGCCCCGCGACGTCCCCCGAGAGGACGACGGCGCCCTCGATGCCCTCGCTGCCCGCTCGATACGGTAGGCACTCCGTAGACCCAGACGTCAAGAAGTACGCCGCGCGCACGTCTGCGTCACCGAGCGCGTAGTGGTTAGGGTCGGCGCTGCCGGCGGGATCATCCGCGCCGAGGTAGTCATTCCCTAGCACCCAGTCCACCACTACGAACGGCATGTCGCGGTATTCCGTGACGTAGTAGGTCGATGAGAGGTAGTCACGCCCGATGCCGGGCGCCGCGACCGCTTCATGGTAGGTGCGGAATCGACGCGTCTCGACGAGCGGCGAGCTCTGCAGCAGCTCGCCTTGTCCGGCGACGAAGCTCCGATACGGGACGTGGAACGTGTCGCGCACTTCCGCGCCGATCGAATACGAGCCGCTGAACTGCTCGACCCACGCGTTGCGCGCGAAAGGGCCCGTCAGCGCCGGGACGCCGCTGGACACCGTGTAATACTTGACCTGCCCAGGATCCAAGACGTCCGTGAACTGTGCCTGCGCGACCTTGACGTATCCGTCTGGCCACAGCTGCAGCGGCGCCCACGCCGTCTGGTGGCCGCTCACGATCATGTTGTCGAGATCCGCTGGCCGGTACCGGCCTTGGGGGAACGGCACCGACGCCCTGATCGTCTCGGTCCGCATCACGCTTGACTCGTTGGCGACCGAGAACCCCAACTGCTCAACAAGCGGGTCGCCCGGAGCGCCGGGCAGCCCTGGCCCACCACCTGGGCCGGCCGGGGCTGGCGTAAATGTGACCGAGACCGAGCGGTGGATCGCGCTCTGCGCTGACGCGTTGGTCTGCGTCGTCGTCCGAACTTCGAACGAGCCGTCGACCGTGATCGGGACCTGATAGGTGATGTTCAGTTCGCCGGTTTGATACT
>JAYYEE010000002.1:0-2590 GCA_036160175.1 Planctomycetota bacterium | reverse complement strand
AGGTGCGCCGCAGTGCACGCACGCGTTCTCGGTCCGAGCGACCGGCCGTTGAGCGGCTAGGCCGCCTGGCCGGCCGGCGCGCGGGCCGCCCGGTCTCTAAACGGGTCGCCGACGGCGATCCGAGGGCGAGCTGCGCGACCTGCCCCGCGCCCGCCGTCGCCGCGCACGTGATGAGGCCGTACCAAGGCCAACCGATCGCGAACGTCTCGCCGCTGCTCAGCTTCAGGGGCAGGCCAAAGGCGATGAAGCCGGTCACCGCGAGCCCAGCGACCAATCCCACGAGCGACGCGGTCGGCGCGCGGCGCTCACCCAGGGCGAGCAGGAACAGGCCCAGGATCACGCCGAGCGTCAACCCTTGGATCGCGAGCACTTGGCCGATGATCGAGCCGCCGCCGATGCCGCTGACGCCGACCAAGATCTGCAGGCCAGCGAACAGCACGGTGCCGAACTTGGCCGCGCGCAGCGCGAACGGTTGGTCAGGGCGGTGCCCGGTGAGCGGCAGAACGAAGTCGTTGACCAGCGCCGACGCCGACGCCGACAGCGAACTCGACAGCGTCGACATGGCCGCGGAGAACAGCGCTCCGAGCACGATCCCGACCACGCCGATCGGCAGGTGGTGCACGATGAAGTCGGCGAACACGCGGTCGCCCTTTTCGAACGGCGCTGCCGGCGGCTGCTGCGCGTAAAATGCCGACAGGCACAGGCCGAGCAGCAAGAACACCCCGAACTGCGCAAGCACCACCGGGCCGCTCCAAATCAGCGCCTTCTGCGCGTCCTTCTGCGAGCGCGCGCACAGGTAGCGCTGCACGATCAGCTGGTCGACGCCGTGGCTGCCGATCGAGACCACCGCGCCGCCAATCAAGCCGGCGTAGAGCGTGTAGGGCTGGGCGAGGTCCCAGTCGGTGACGAAGACGCGGAGGCGCTGCTGCATGCCGTCTGTCGACAGCGCGCCTGAGAGCCCGCCGTCGAGTTCCTGGCCTAGCACGACGAACGCGATCGCCGCGCCAAGCATGTAGACGAAGAACTGTATCGCGTCGGTCCAGACCACGGCCTTGATGCCGCCGATCACTGTGTAGACGACAGTCGCCGCGCCGACCGTGACCACCGACAGCTCGACGCTCCAGTCGAACATGACCTGCAGCACGATAGCGGTCAGGTAGAGCCGCAGGCCGTCGCCGAGAGTGCGCGTCACCAAGAACAGCCCGCTGGCGAGCGTGCGCACCTGCGGTCCGCTGCGGTCGCGTAGCACGTCGTAAGCAGTGAAGAGCCGGCCTTGAAAGTAGAGCGGGACCAACAGCGTCGCCGCCGCGACCCGGCCGACCAGATAGCCGATCGGCAACTGGAGGAAGCGCAGGTCGCCTGGGCCTAGTCCGCCGCCAAACGCGATGCCGGGAACGCTTAGGAACGTGACCGTGCTGGTCTCCGTCGCCACGATCGAGAGCAGCAACACGCCCCACGGTAGGTCGCGGCCGCCGAGCAGGTAGTCTTGCGCCGACTTCTGGCCGCGCCCCATCCACAGCCCGAAGGCGACCGTGCCGGCGACGTAGAGCACGAGCAGCACGAGGTCGAGCGTGGCGATCGGCATGGCGCGCGAAGGTATCGCGGCGTGAGGCCGCGGTCACGCAGCGCGTGCTTCGGCGGTGAGGATGCGCGATCATGGGCGCATGAGTCACGAGGACCTGAGCCAGCTGGGGACGGAGGCGCGTAACCCGCGCAGCGAGCAGCTCGACGCGATGTCGACGCTTGAGGTCGTGACCGCCATGAATGATGAGGACCGGCTCGTCGCAGACGCGGTCCGGGCGCAGCTCCCGCAGATCGCCGCGGCGGTCGACGCGATCGCCCAGCGGATGCGTGACGGCGGCAGGTTGATCTATGTTGGCGCCGGCACGTCTGGGCGGCTCGGGGTGCTCGACGCCGCGGAGTGCCCGCCCACGTTTTCCGCGGACCCATCGCAGGTGCTTGGTCTCCTCGCGGGCGGCGAGCGCGCGCGGCTGGCGGCGGTGGAGGGCGCGGAGGATGACCCGGAGCTCGCGGCCGCTGAGCTCGACGGGATCGGCCTCGCAGCGGGGGACGCGGTGGTCGGCATCGCAGCCAGCGGTCGGACACCGTATGTGATCGGCGCGCTGGAGCGGGCCCGCGCGGTCGGCGCGCTCCGCGTCGCCGTCACGATGAACCCAGGCAGCGTGTTGGCGAGAGGCTGCGAGCACGCCGTCGAGGTCGCCTGCGGCGCAGAGGTCTTGACCGGCAGCACTCGGCTCAAGGCGGGCACGGCGACCAAGCTGGTGCTCAACATGCTGACCACGGGCGCGTTCGTGCGGCTGCACAAGGTCTACGGCAACCTGATGGTCGATCTCCAAGCGACCAACGAGAAGCTCCGCGCGCGCAGCGTGCGCATCGTCGCGGCCGCCTGCGGCTGCGATCTCGACGAGGCGACGGCGCAGCTCCAAGCGGCCGCCGGCGAGGTCAAGGTCGCCATCGTCGCGCGGTGCCGCGACCTCGCGCCAGAGACCGCCCGGAAGCTGCTCGGGACGCATGAGGGCAGCGTGCGCGCCGCACTCGCGGCGTCGGAGCGGCCGTTATGAGCGAGCCG
>JAYYEE010000001.1:0-7822 GCA_036160175.1 Planctomycetota bacterium | reverse complement strand
ACTCCGCCCAGCTGCTGCTCGAACCACTCAGTGATCTTCGCGCGGACCCGCTCGATGCCGCCGTCGAGCTGCACGCTCGCGTAGCCGAAGCTGTCGGTCGCGACGCCGCGCTCCCGCAGCCACCCCCGCACGGCGTCGTTGTGGGTCTTCTCGCAACCATGCTCGAGCAGCACCGCGCGCTGGGTGAACGGGTGCCGCAGGTGACCCGCCATCGTCTCTAAATACAGATCGTCTGCGTTGGCCGCGCCGCAGCCTTCGGTGTGCGCGAGCGCGACGAAGCGGGTCAGCCCCAACGGAAGCTCGCCGCGCGCGTTGAGGTCCTGCGCGACCAGCTCGGCCACCTGACCCGAGCAGATGCTGGTGGGCATCACGAGGCCGACGCGGTCCGCGCAGAGGCGGCCGTCGCCTTCATAGGCTTGGTAAGAGAGCTGCAGCGGCGCGGCGTCCACCGCAGGCAAGGGCTCTCCGTCTGGTGCAGGCTCCGCCTGTAGCCGCGTCAGCTGGGCGCTGTCTCGCTGCTGCCACGCGCGCCAGATCGAAACCTGAGCGTGCCCGGCGGCCTCACCCTTGCTGCGCTCGCCTGACGCGACCCGCCGGACCAGATCGAAGGTCTCCGCGCCGAGCGCGTCCATCTGCATCCCGTCGTTGTATCGCCCGGCGTTGACGTCCATCTCATTGGACAGCATCTCGAAGCGACCCGTCGTGGTGACGAACTTGAGCGTCGGGACGAACGGGAAGTTCGTGATCGAGCCGTTGCCGGTGATGAAGAGGATCAGGTTGCAGCCCGACGCCACCTGCCCGGCGATGGACTCGAGGTCGTTGCCAGGGCTGTCCATGAAGTAGAACCCGCCCTCGTGCATCGGCTGGCCGTAGTCCAGGACGTAGTCGAGCCGGACCTCGGGGGCCTTCTTCCTCGCGGCGCCGAGCGACTTCAGCGCGATGTTGTAGAGGCCGCGGTAGTTGTTCCCGCCCGACGGGTTGCCCTCCGCGCTCGCGCCGTGGCGCGCCGCCCGCTCCTTGAACACCTCGATCTTCTCAAGGAACTGCCGCGCGACCTCGCGGCTGCGCACAGTCTGCAAGATGTAGGGCTCTGCTCCGATCAGCTCATCCGTCTCTGCGAGGTTGGCGCCGCCGCCGTGCCGGATCAACTCCTTGGCGACCCACCCCGCGAGCGCGTTCCCCGAGACGCCCGAGAAGGCGTCCGACCCGCCGCACTGAAGCGCGATGCGCAAACCGCTGAGCGGCTGCTCGGTGCGCCGACAGCGCGCGGCCTGCTCGAACAGCTCCGCGGCGTGCCGGGCGCCGACCGCTGCAGCTTCGTCGAACGCGCCGCCCACCGCGACGAACGCGTGCGGCACCGCGTCGATCGGATAGCCGTGCGCTCGCAGAAAGCGCTCTAAGTCCGCGAGCCCGTAGCTCCCAGTGCCGTGGTCCAGCACGAGGACCGCGCCCGTGTTGCCGTGCACGCACCAACCAGCCAGCGCGCGGAGCACGAACTCCAAGTTATGCGGGGCCTCGGCGCCGCCACCCTCAGTGTGCGTGACCGCAGCGACCTCGCAGGCCGCTGCAGACGCGCCTGCCGAGGCGCGCGCGCGCTCGGCGACGGCCGTGGCCAGCGCCGCGTCGTTCGAGGTCAGGCCGATGACGACGAGGAAGTTGCGCGTGCCTGGGGCGCGCGGCGCCGGGCGCGCATACCCCTGGAAGGTGCCGGGCGAGGCGACCTGCTCGACCTGCCGACCTGGCGCGACCTCGGCCGTCGCGAGATCGAACCGATCGAAGCGGTCGGCGAAGTTCGGCGAGCGCGGCAGCGTGAAGTCGAGGTCACGACCGCCGAGCGCGTCGAGGATCCGCTGGTTGCAGAGGTAGTCCCCTGGCGCGAGGTCCTTGAGCGCGTCCCCGAAGGGAAGCTCCCAAGAGAGCAGCGGCTGCCCCGCCGGCACCGGCGCGAACACGAACCGGTGCCCTTCGAGCACGGTGTGCGACAGCGTAAACACACGCCCCTCGTGCCCGATCTCAGCGCCCGCCTCCAGCCGACGAATCGCGATGGCCACGTTGTCCCCCGAGGCAGGTAGCCGGCTGCACTCGTGGAGGCCAATCATCGCCGACAGCTTACCGCGCCGAGGCCGCGATCGGCAGGTTCCGCCAGCCCAGCTTGACGGCAGCTGATCGCGCCTCGACGATAGGGAGTGCCCCTAGACCTCTCTCGTCACCTTGCCCAGCCGCCCTTCCAGCCTCTGCGTTGCGCTCTGCGCCGCAATAGCAACTACATCGCTGTCGCCCAACGCCGCGGCGCAGAACGAGGTGCACCCCGAAGAGCTGAAGCTGAAGCCGCAGATCGACCGCGCGATTGAAAAAGGGGTCGAGTATTTGATCAACGAACAGCTGCGGGACGGCTCCTGGGGGCTGCACGGCGACTACATCGGCGGGCGCGGCGGACTCGCCGTCTACACGCTGCTGCAGTGCGGCGTGAGCCGCGACCACCCGGCCCTGCAGCGCGCGGTCGCCTACCTCGACGGCTGCGAGCCCGATCGCACGTACGCGACGACAACCATGTTGCTCGCCTACGACGCGCTCCGCGACGGTCGGGAAGAGCGCATCGCGAAGATGGTCGAGAACCTGCTGCTCTGGCAGAAGCCCGGCGGCGACTGGGGCTACCCGCACGGCGGCCCCGACCTCTCCTGCACCCAATACGCCGCGCTCGGCCTCTACATCGGCCAAAAGCACGGCATCAAGATTGACCCTTCGCACTTCCTCGACCTCTACGACTCGCTGGAGGACTACCGCGAAGAGCCGAGCAAGATCGAGAACCCGTTCCTGGAGGACGGCCGCACCGGCGCCGCCAAGATCGAGATCGCGGGCTATCGATACCGCCGACATGACGAGAATCAGAAGTGCACCGGGTCGATGACGACCGCAGCGCTCGCGGTCATGGAGATCTGCAAGGCCGGGCTCGGTCGAAAGCTGCGTCGCAGCACGCGCAACAAGATCGACCGCACGTCCGAGGCGGCGATGGCCTGGATGGCCCGAAACTTCAAGGCCGACGGCAACCCCAACGGCGGCCACCACTACTACTACCTGTATGGCTGCGAGCGCGTCGGCGCGCTGCTCAACACCGAGCGCTTCGGCAAGCACCGGTGGTACATCGACGGCGCCAAGCACCTGATCGGGGCGCAGGACAAGAACGACGGCCACTGGGGCGGAGTCACCGACACCTGCTTCGCGCTGCTGTTCCTGCGACGCGCGACCCGCGGGCACGCGCCGACCACCGGCATCGGCGGCGGCAACACGCACAGCTTTGCAGTCGGCGACGCGGACAGCGACATCCGCCTCCGCGGCGCAGGCCAGCAACCCCTGTCGCTCTGGATCGACGGCTTCGGCGAGGCCCTGCTCGACGTGCACAGCGAGTTCGGCCTACGCGTCGAGTCGGTCACCTACGAGGATGAGCGAGGCAACGTCCTTGGCAAGGTCGCCGCAGACCCCACGACGACGTGGAACAAGCAGACCTACCTCTTCCGCGACAAGGCGATCGCGCGCGGCACCCACAAGATTCGCGCGCGCTTACGGGTCCTTGCGAACGACTGCGCGCCCGGGGCGACCGAGCCGGTCGAAGACCTCACCACCGAGTGGATGGAGGTCAAGATCCGCGACGTCCTCGAGCCGTGGATGGCGACCGCGACGACCGCCTACCGCGAGAACATCCTGCGGCTGCAGCAGGCCAAGGTCACGGCCTCCAGCGAGGCGCAGCGCAACCCGGGCAAGCACCTGATCGATGGCTTCGAATCACGCCGCTGGCTCGCCGTCGCAGACGACCAGGCGCCGACGGTGACCTTCGCCTGGCGAAAGGCCGAGCGCGTCGGGAGCATCATGTTCACGGGCCTCGCCCAGCACGAGCGGGAGCGCAGCCGCTACGACCACTTCGCGATTGAGTTCGCGGTGGGCAATGACCGCAAGCGATGGACGCGGATCGAAGTCCCGAAGGACTCGCTCGAGCCGGTCGTCTTCGAGCTGCCCAAGGCGCGCAAGATGCGCAGCATCAAGATCCGCTTCGTCGATCGCGTCAAGCGCAACGGCCAGCTCGGCCTGTCCGAGTTCGCGCTGCTGCCGCCGCCTCCTAAGAAGAGCAGGCGCTAGCCGGGTCACGGTCGCCGCGCGCGCAAGCGCAACCGCACCGCGCAGCGCTCGGCGGTGCTCATCCCCGCCCAGGTCTGGATCTCCTCGACAGACCGTCCGCAGCCGCGACAGCACGCCTTGTCGTCATCTAACGTGCAGAGGCTGACGCACGGCGACGGCACGGCGCCGCACGCGCACGCGGGGCAGAGCGCGGCCTCGTCGAGGCTGTGCGCCGCCGCGAACGCGCGGATCACTGACACGGGGCGGCGCCCCTGGGGCGCAGCGCCTGCCAGAGACGCACCACAGATCGCACACCCCCCGTCGGTCGTCATCGAACCGTAACCAGAGCGCATTCCGCTCCACGTGGCAACCGGTCGCTCGCGAACGCCGCAGGGGTCGACGCGCCCCCCTGCTGATACACTCTCCCCATGCTCGCCGCCGCCCTCCGCCTGCTCGTCTTCGCTCCGGCCCTGCTCGCCCAACAAGACGCGCCGCGCTCTCCAGACCCCGCGAAGGTCGCCCGCGTGCGGCCGCTCACGCCGGCAGCGGCGATGGCGGCGATGGAGCTCCCGCCAGGCTATCGACTCGAGCTGGTCGCCAGCGAGCCGATGATCCATGAGCCGGCGGTCATCGCCTGGGACGGCAACGGCCGCATGTATGTCGCCGAGATGCGGACCTACATGCAGGACATCGACGGCTCCGACGAGCTCGCGCCCAAGAGCCGGATCAGCCTCCTCGACGACACCGACGGCGACGGCCAGATGGACGCGCACACGGTCTTCGTGGACGACCTCGTGCTGCCGCGCATGCTCTTAACGGTCCAAGACGGCGTCGTCGTGCGCGAGACGGGCACCCTCGACCTGCACCTGTACCGCGACACCGACGGCGACGGCGTCGCGGACGACAAGCAGCTCGTCTTCGAGGGCGGCGGCCGCGGGGGAAACCTGGAGCACCAGCCGACGGGGCTCGACTGGAACATCGACAACTTCCTCTACGTCACCTACACCAACCGCCGCTACCGCTGGCGTGACGGCAAGATCGAGGCCTACCCGATGCCGGCCGGGGACGGCCAGTGGGGCATGACGCACGATGACTGGGGCCAGTGCTTCTACTCGCGAGCCGGCGGCGAGGTCGTCGCGACGAGCTTCCAGCAGAACCTGCAGTACGGCAAGCTCGCGCTGCCAGGCCAGCTCGAAGACGGCTTCCACGAGTGCTGGCCCATCGACGACGTCCCGGACGTCCAAGGCGGCCCGCGGCGCGTGCGCGAGGACGGCTCGCTTAACCACTTCACTGGGTGCTGCGGCCAGAGCGTGTTCCGCGGCGACCGACTCCCAGAGGAGCTGCGCGGAAACCTGTTCGTGCCCGAGCCGGTCGGCCGGCTCATCCGCCGCGCGACGGTGCATGACGTCGCCGGCACGCGCGTGCTGCGAAACCCGCACGGCAAGTCCGAGTTCCTGCGGACCAAGGATGCCAACTTCCGCCCCATCAACACCTACACGGCTCCCGACGGCACCATGTACATCGTCGACATGTACCGCGGCATCATCCAGGAGGGGAACTGGGTGCGGAAGGGCAGCTACCTGCGCGGCGTCGTGCAGGAGTACGGCCTCGACAAGAACATCGGCCGCGGCCGCATCTACCGGCTGGTGCACGAGGACTACGCGCCCGGGCCTCGACCGCGCATGCTCGACGAGCCGAGCGCGGACCTCGTCGCCCACCTCGCGCACCCAAACGGCTGGTGGCGGGACAACGCGCAGAAGCTGCTGATCGTGCGCAACGACCGCAGCGCCGCGCCCGCGCTGCGCGCGATGATGCGCGGCCACGCCGACCCGCGCGCGCGCATGCACGCGATGTGGACCCTGCACGGCCTCGACCTGCTCCGGAGCGAAGAGCTGGTCGGCTGCCTCGCAGACGAGGACCCTCGCTGCCGAGCGGCCGCGGTCCGCGCGAGCGAGACGGCACTCATGAACGATGCGCCCCTAGGCGTTCGCGACGCCGTCGCCGCGCTCGCGACAGACGAGCGCGTGCAGGTCGTGCTCCAGGTCCTAAGGACGGCGCTCTATACGCAGCTGCCGGGCTACGAGGCCCTGGTCCGCGGCGTAGTCGACGCGCACCCTGACAACGAGGCGGTCGCGGGTACGGCCCGAGGGTACTTCGCCCGGATCGAGCGTGAGCGGGCCGAGGCCGCGAAGCGGGCGGCGATCGCAGCGGAAAACGCGGCGCTCGCCGACGCCATGCACCGCGGCGCGACGATCTACAAGTCACTGTGCTACACCTGCCACGGCAGCGACGGCCAGGGCGCGCCCGTCGTCGGCGTCGAAGGCATGAAGCAAGCGCCGACGCTCATCGGATCTCCGCGGGTGCTCGGCTCCCACGAGCGCTTGGGCCGGATCGTGCTGAACGGCCTCCAAGGCCCGGTCGACGGCAAAACCTACATCGCCGCGATGGCCTCGATGTCGATGAATGACGACGCATGGATCGCCGACGTCCTCACCTACGTGCGAAACAGCTGGGGCAACCAGGCCGCCCGCGTAACGACCGAGCAGATCGCGGCGGTGCGCGCCGCGTGCGGGACGCGTACGGAGCCTTGGACGCTCGCCGAGCTGAGACCTTATGACCCGGTCCTCTCCGGCCGATCGCGCTGGAAGCTGACCTCGGACCGCAACGCGAGCAGTCTCGGCGGCTGCGTCGACGGCGACCCCTCGACGCGCTGGACGACTGGAGAGACCCAGCGACCGGGCAGCTGGCTCGTGATCGAGCTGCCCGAAGCCGTCGAGGTCGCCGAGATCGACCTGGAGACCGACGCCTCACCAGGGGACTGGCCCAAGCGCTACGAGGTCCGCACGTCGTCCGACGGCGAGACCTGGAGCGCCCCGATCGCGCGCGGGCCAGGCCAGCAGGGCCAGTCACGCATCCGGTTCGCGCCGGTCACGACGCGCTGGCTCAAGGTCACGCAGAAGGGGAAGAAGAGCGGGCTCTGGTGGTCGATCCACGAGCTCAACCTCTACGGCAGGCGCGCCGGCGAAGAGCGCTGAGGGCCTCGCGGATCCAGACGCACGCGCGCGCGGCCTGATGACACGCCCCGAAAATGCGAACGGCCGCACGTAAGACGCGCGGCCGTTCGGCTTAAATGGCTCCTCGAGCAGGGCTTGAACCTGCGACCCAGTGATTAACAGTCACTTGCTCTACCAACTGAGCTATCGAGGATCGCTCCGTAAGGCTTCGGCCTTAAGGGGGCGGAAACCTTAGCCGAGGTCGCAAACAGGTCAAGCGCCGGACGCAAGAACGGCCCACCGCAGACAGGTGAGGCCGTATCCCCCACCCCGCCGGAGCTACGGGAACGGCCCCTCTTCGCACGCTCGACGCGACCCGAGCGGATAAGGTGCCGACGTGATCACCCGCATCGCCCGCGTGACGGCCGCCGCCCTGCCCCTGGCGCTGGCCGTCGGACAACACCCCGCAGAAGCCGTCCACATGGGCAACGGCGCGAAGGTCGGCGACGTCCGCTCAGACCGCTGCGCCCTTTGGGTCCGGCTCACGGCAGTCGCGGCAGCCGACCAAGACGCGCTCCGCTTCCCCCAGCGGAAAGCGCACGCACCGCAGCTGCCCGACGGGGCAGCACTCCACCAGATGGCGGGCGCGATGCCCGGCGCCGACGGCGCGGTGCGGGTGCGCTACTGGCCCGCCGCCCAGCAAGGCGCCGCGCGAGAGA